>CAIVQI010000099.1 GCA_903908015.1 uncultured Bacteroidota bacterium | reverse complement strand
CACTGAATCGGCAGGTTGGTGATCCGAACTCTATTATCGATCTGGCTCGTTTCATACCGCGAGGCACCATAATATGGATTTGGCACAACCCGAATAAGATCAAGCGCTTTTTGGGCTGTAGGCAAGTCATTCTTAATGGGGGCCAAATTCGTTAGATCAAATTCATAACGCGGGTTACCCGCATTGATGGCCTGAACATTGGGCGCCAAAAACTTACCGTACGAATTATTTACCCGAATGCTGAACTTGACTTCATTATCGAGCAAACGCTTTCCAGGCGATAGGAGCGGTATTGAAGTCCACAACACCTCACGATACACATTGCGCAACAAACTGTTACCGAGGTTGTTTACATTCACACCGGGACCAGCCAGCTGGTTGTAGACATAGTTGGCGGTATCATATCGCGAACCAAACACATAGATAAAATGCTTGCCACCCATGGTAATCTGCGGTTGACCGCGTCCAACATCACCAAATAGTGTATCATTTGGATTCCAAATCATATCGCGACCATTCGAGAGTGAGGCCCTACTATCTTCACCAAAAGCCATATTCAACCGCACTCCAGTTTCCAAACTGATAGCATAACCTGGGAACCAACCCAATCCACGACGACTTTCATTAGCATCAACATTTCCATCCTTATCCACTGAAGCCGCATCACGGATGTGGTTTCTGCGTCGCCCACCTTGTGATTCGGCACTGGCCTCACACATTTCCAGAACAACGCAACGTGTCCATTTCGATTTATCAGGAGTAATAACGATATCAACACTCTTCAAACTGTCTAAACGAGCAGCCAAACGGAAAGGAGTGGCCTGTGGAATATCATCTACAAAAACGCCCGGTGTAATGGCTGATGGCATGGCAAACCGCATGGGCGACCATGTACCCCCTTGAACCTCAGTACCCGGAATCGTCATTCGTACAACCCCCTCATAAGCACGCTTCGGATCACCATCAACAATGAAACCATCACCGCCACCAACATTAGCCGGACCAGCTTTTATCCAGTCGAACAATCCAAAACCATCCGGCAGACCGAACATCCATTCACGTGATGGCTCAGAAAATCGATAACCAGAGGAAATTAGACCATTTCCTGTTTCCAGGACCGCAGCATCACCTGGGGGAGCAACGTTGCGAATGGTAGCACTCAAGCCCAAACGGCGGAAAATAGCAGTTGACTCATAATAACCTAGAATTTGTTCATTGGCAAGAGCTATAGTCGTATCAGAGAAAATCGTGTCGTTGTTGTACAAAATATACCAGCGTGCACTGTTATCAACTGCGGCTGTACCTGCGGGGGTTCCCTTATACATGGCCAATTGCATCTTCGCTCGGGGCACTAAAGTGGGATCGATAACCTTAATGTCTATTGGTCCAAAGCTCCTCTCAAACTTAGGTGCTGCAGCATATCCATTGTTGAGAATCTCCACAAGCGTTTCATCCGTGAGTTCAAGGTTACGACCACCATTACCCCGGCCTTCTAACTGTGTGATCTCTGGGCCATCACCATAAGCAGAATTCAAAATCAAGCCATTGAAAGTTGGCTCCCATTTGTGTGGAATTCCCGTATAAGTAGAAACATTGTTTCTACCTGCCAAATAGGGCCGCTGTTGACCCGTCAGGGCAACCGGATCAAACTCTTGATACTGATTGTAGGCATAGGCCACAACCAAATAATAATACCGCTTGAAATTTACCAACCTATCGCTGCCTTCGGCAAATAAATCGCGGGTAACGCGTAGCGTCATTCTTACCCCTTCATTCGCCCCATCAACTGCTATGAATGGAACCGATTGCTCCATATCCAAATCATAATTCCAATTGATGATCCTTGACACACCATTATTTAGATCACCTTGGTACAAGAGCCGTGCACGACTTGGGTCATCTAATTCGCCAGTTGAAACATTAGAAGCAGACAATTGATATACCTTGAAACCCTCAAACTTATACACCGAATCATAAAGCGGTGTACCTGGGGGTAGGTCACGATTCAAGGCCTGTATGACAGGATCAATTTCACGGTATCCGAGGTTGTAGTTATTGCTGGTTGGACGATAGGAGAAACTGAGGATTAGCTCCTGATCCAACTCAGTGATTGAAACATCTGGGGCATCGGGACCATCGATGGTTTTGAAACACGCATCAAATAAGGCCTGAGCCTTGGAGTCAGCGCGCAACAACTGATTGAACGAACCTCTGGCACCCCCCGAGGAAGCGCGGGCCCAAACCACCCCGATGGTAATGTAATTCACAGCACCTGGTACCAACGTAAACGGACCTGCCGATTGAACAAATCGACGGTCAGCCGGAACGTTGGCCTGAGCACCCGGACCAGGATTATTTTCATCCCAATCAAAGGGTGGTGCGATGGGGTTTTGAACTGAACCGCCGATGGACCAACCATATGCCCGATCCGAAGCTCCTGGGAACATTAATCCGGCTGGGGTGGTAGTGGCACCCACAGAACCAGGATATCCCGTTCCACCATAAACCATTTGGCTGTTGTCTTTCCACTTTCCAACCATGTAGTTATACGCATGTTCGGCCGTGGATGGATTTCCAATCGGTGTGCCATCGTTGTTGAAATAAAGAAACTTCGCCATAATGATGCGCTCAGTGCGTGGCTCTGGATCACAACCTGTGGCTGCAATTTCATCTACCGCTCCATCACGGTCATTGTCGATGCCATCGTTCAAGTCGGAGAACGGACCTTCGAAAAAGTCAATTCCTATCGAAGGCGGATTCACCCCATAACCTTGAATACCCTCATCATCATCATCGCCATTGTAACAAATGCCCAAGCCTCGTGGAACATCACATCCAACAAAATCATCAGTAGCCTGACCCAAATCAGGGTCAACCCACTGCGCCATAAAACAGTTGTTGAGGGTGATGGACGAACGGTTGATGATTTTATTTGAGTAAAAAGTCATGTTATTCAACTCATCATTGGAGCGATATCCAAAAGCCTGGGTTTGAATCTCCATACCGATTGGCGTGCCACCCGAACCAGGAGCATTGCCCTTGTCGTTGGTCACAAACCAGATGGACTGATCACCATAGATAAACGGATAATCACCCGCACTTGGGTTGTAAATATCGTCCGCATCCACGTCAACAAATGGGGCTAATTTTGGATCTTGAAGCAGCGTCACATCACCACTTGCAGGCCAGTTGCGAATGGCATCAGGAACAACATAATTGGGATCGCCAGACTCAATACCGGCTATATGATCCTGGATTTGCTTACGCTCTACCTTCCAATGGGTGTCCCAACGGTCACACTCCGCCTTAGAAATGGTCGCTGAGTCAAGGGTCAAAGGACCCGCCCACCAACCTACCCCCAATACTGAAGTTTGACGATACGTCTGCGCGGCAACCTTTAAAGTGCCAACAGCATCGATTCCACCCACCCAAACCGAGCCCGCAAAAAGAGAGTGCTTCTTGGGTAAACTTGGGTCATCCAGTTTCGGAATTTCATATCGTGGATTGCTGGCCAAATCCCACCACATGTCATTTCCACGCAAGATCATGGTACGAACGTTGTTGATGTCCAGGTTAATCTTGGCAGATGGCGGCGTACAAGTAGAAGCCAAACGAGCAATAAAATTGCGGTTGTTCTGATCGATTCTCCTGCCCACGGAAAGATCCTCACGCGCCTGAACAGCTGTAAAAATTCCACCAAAGAACAGAAGAGCTAAACTAATTTTCTTCATATGCTTGAAAATATTCATGTTGATCATCATTTCTTAGAAGTTAAAGCGGATGCCCAAGCGTGTGCGACGTGGAATACTGAAATTTCCCGGAGAATCCATGGAGGCCCTGTATAAATCCAAGAAGGCTTGCTGATTCAAGACGCCCTGGGCCTGCTGGCGACCCAAATCACTCGTGAGGTAACCATCGTCTAGAGGGTCTCCAGTGAACTGATACACATTGATCACATTCATATTGTTGAACAGATTCAACACCTGAAGGAACACATTGACGGTGGCCTCTCTTGGTTTGTCGTTGCGATCTGAACCCATTTTGAAATTGATGTCTTTATCAACCCTCAAATTCATACGGAACTGCCATGGGAGTCTGGAACCATTGATACCTCCCTTCAGGGTCGTTCTGCCCTGGAGCCCACCCACCACTGCGCCATCAGGTGTGGGGATGGTCTGACGGGAGAATGGCGTGCCGGAAATGGCATTGGCCACCAGGTTGAAACCAATGCCCTCAAGCAAGCCGAATCCACCGATACGTGGACCGCTGTAGTCTTTTCCTTCACCGAAACGAAAATCAAGAGTTCCAACCAATCGGTGACGCGCGTCAAAATCCAGAGGAATCGGCGTGCGGAGGTTATCGATACCTGCTTGGATAATATTCGTTGCCTGCTCAGGTGCAGAACCTGTTCCATCCGCAAACTGCAGCGTATAGCTTGCATTGATGCGAACATTGCCTGTCCTGCGGAGGTCATAACTTAACGTCAAACCTTTTACCGTACCAAAGTCAATATTTCCATAAGTCCTATAGTCAAGTGGGAAGGCAAATGGCACATTAATGATTTGGATCATGTTGCGCAACTCACGGTAGAAGGCACTAATGGTCAGTGCAGACGACTTATTCAATCTTTGCTTAAAACCCAGTTGGTAGTCGATCGTACGCTCTGGCTTGAGGTCAGGATTATTGATTGTTCCTCCGATCTGCTGAAGATAGAAATATTGACGCGGGTCGAAACGGAAGAAATCGCTAGGGCGCTGGGTCAACACATCATAATGGGCGAAAAACTGCGCCTCATCAGATATGGGGAAGGAAAACGCCACACGCGGCATGAAATTAATTTGCGGCGTGTAGTCAACAAAGGCATCAGCCCGTACTTCATTCTGCTTGGTATCGCGCAAGTAAGGGGTAACTCTGCCCGACGCGGAGGCCGCTGCAATACCCGAGGCGTTCCGCACCTCAGTCCCTTGCGCCGTGTACCATTGTACACCCGAACGATAGCCAAGAATAGTAGGGTTTGGCGTATTGAGGTCATTGACATACACAACAGCATTCGAGGGGACGATGCTGGGGTGAGCACCCGATGAATTAAGCGCTCCATCAACCTCCGCCAGCGTTCTGGCTGGGTAAAGCAAGAAGCGGTCAGCTAAAACGGGTTGATTGGCATCGAAACGGTCGACCCGCACCCCTACACGGAAGACAAGATCGTCGAATGCAAATTTATCCTCAATGAATCCAGCCATGTAGATGGGCTGGAAGGCAGGAATCGGCCGGTTAATCCGATCATTAAAGAAATCCAGGAAACCAGGGTTTTTGGCCAGGCGATTCCCGAGGTAGTCATATCCATTGTAGGATACGAAAGAATTACCCTGATTGAGCAACTCCTCAGCAGAAAAGAAACTTAGCTTCAACTGATCAGGGTCTAAATTATCGACATTAATGAACCGCAAGTCATTGTCGGCATAGCCCAACGAGCGACGAAGATTGCGATCGAAGGTCGATTGATTGGCTGCATTGTACAACCTATTGTAGCGAACCGTATCACCCAGCATAAAGCCGAATTCGTCACGATCGATCAATGGATTATCCAAATCCAATTCCAAAATGTGTCGGTTCGTTAATGCTCTGGCAATTCCCCACAAGCCAATACCACCAGCGTAAGCGCTGACAGAATATCCGCGGTCGATGCGCTGGTCGTACTCAAACCCGAATTTAAGCGCGTGCTTCCCAATATCAGCTGAGAAGAAACCTGTGAATCGGAAGAGATCATTATTGGAATAGCTGTAACCCCCAAACTGCCTACCTGGGTCTTGCCATATTCCGTAAGCTGAACCCGGACGAAGTCCGTTCACCAAACCACCAAACAAACGAACGTCACTCAGGCTGTTGAATTCCGTGGCATTAAGCACATTGAAAAAACTTGTGCCCCAAACGGATAAACCTGGGTCGATGGTGCTTGGGGTGAACCGAAGATTACGGTCACCAAATCCCTGAAGAATCTGCACATCATCATATCGCACTGGCAGTCCAGATGCCGAATCCACAAACGAGCCACTCTGAAAAATAGGTAACTGGCTATAATCGAACTTGCCAATATGTCCGTAGTTGAAGGGATTCCTTCCTAAAGCACTGCCTCCATCCTGAGTTGTTCCTGAATTCGTGTAATCAAATTGCAACGTGTAATAAGCGTTCTTAATCGTTGCATCTTGGGAAGATGCAAAATTCTGCTTGTAGCGGGCATACATACGGGTGGTGGTTTCCGTATTAAAGCCCATATTATTAGGACTAAACAGCAGGTTTGCGCGGCTGTAGTTGCGGAAATCGACATAATCGTAGTTGCCACCGACGGTAAACCCGATTAAGGGTGTAGGCTGGAAATCAATTTTACCAGCAACCGATAAACGATCGCGGTTGGCATTTGGGCGAACTTGACCCAATATCATGTCATCACGGGTCACAAATTCCGAATTGCGGTTCACCCCACTACCGAATATTGAGGCCCTGTAGGGATTATTGCTAATAGAATCGAGGACTTCTGGTTTCAGTGACCAGACACCGACTGCAGATGGTCTGGGATCAACTTGTGTTTCATACTCTGCAGAAAGAAAATATCCTAAAATGGAGCGGTCTTTTGACTTGGCCAGTGGACCAGAAAAGTTTAGGGCATAAAGATTGTAGCCATAGGGCTCTAACACCTTGAAAGAACTTAAAACCTCGGCGCCACCATAAAACTGACCAGAAGGTCCGCGTGTGGTGATGTTGATGATTCCCCCGGTGGCGTCCCCGTATTGGGCCGGAATACCCCCTGTGATGACGGTGGTTTGTTCAATCGCTGCGTTGGGAAGATTGGTGGTTCCCCGTACGCGGATACCATCAATGAAATATTCTGTTGAGGATGAACGCGATCCACGAATATTCAATGCACTCCCTTCGTCTTGCTGGAAAACGCCTGCCGTGGTTGCCGCAATGGAATTTACGTCACGTGTCGGCAGCGCGGCAATCTCCTCGCGCGTTACCGTACCTCCGGTGGACGTCTCATCCTTCGAAATCAGCGGCACTTCGTAATCAACTACGTCAATGACACTCAAATCAACCCCAGACGTCATGCGAATATCCAGGAAGTTGGATTTGTCGGCCGTTACCAATACGCCCTTGATTTCGCGGGTATTGTAGCCCACATAAGAGACTTTCACATCGTACTTTCCGGGAGGCACCGCACCAAATTTGTAGGCTCCATTGATGTCCGTAGTGGTACCCGATTTCTGGGCCCCGTTTTGCTCCAAAATCACGTTGGCGAAAGGGATTCCTTCCTTGGGCTTGAGGTCATCCACCACTTTTCCTTGCAGGGTACCCGTACCAGCCTGTCCGAAGGCTGTTGCGATGCAAGCAAAAAACAGGAAAAATCCAGCGTAAAGCGTTTTTTTCATACAAATCGGCTTAAAGTAAAATCGGAGTGCAACATAGCAAGGAGAACGAACTTATGCAAGAACTCATTCACAATAAATTAATCTTCTAGAATCCATAGGCAGTGACTGCTTGATTTTCGTAGTTTTCGGAGATTAACCCTTGAACCATCCAATCTGAACTCCCATGCCAGAAAATAGAATTTGTCAGTTATTCAACATTTCATATCCCATTATTCAGGCCGGCATGATTTGGTGTAGTGGATGGGAATTGGCCTCGGCTGTCAGCGAAGCGGGGGGTTTGGGCATCATTGGGGCGGGGTCGATGTATCCGGATGTTTTGGCCATGCACTTGAAACGTTGTCGCGAAGCTACCAGCGCACCTTTTGCTGTGAATCTTCCACTATTGTACCCCCAAATCGACGAGCATCTTCATTTGATTATCGAAAATAAGGTGCCGATTGTGTTTACTTCTGCCGGCAATCCTGCTCAATATACTTCCACCTTAAAAAACTATGGTATTACTGTAGTGCATGTGGTTTCAAGCGTATCTTTTGCCCAAAAAGCAGCCCGGGCGGGTGTAGACGCGGTGGTGGCCGAGGGCTTCGAAGCGGGCGGTCACAACGGTCGCGAGGAAACGACAACTTTATGTTTGATTCCGCAGGTGAGGAAGGCAACGGCCCTACCCCTGATCGCTGCTGGTGGCATTGCATCCGGAGCTGCTTTGTACGCCGTGATGGCATTGGGTGCCGATGGCGCACAATTAGGCAGTCGCTTTGTGGCCACGCATGAGTCTTCGGCCCATCAATCCTTTAAGGAAATGGTGCTGCGGGCTGGTGAAGGCGATACCCGCTTGTCACTGAAGGCGCTCACCCCTGTTCGTTTGTTGAAAAATCCCTTTTTCGATCAAGTTGTGGCTGCTGAGGCCCAAGGCGCTGATGCAGCACAATTAGCGGCGCTACTGGGAAGGGGTCGCGCGAAAAAAGGCATGTTTGAAGGGGATTTGATTGAGGGTGAATTAGAAATCGGCCAGATTTCGGCGGGCATCGACGAAATTCTACCAGCGGGGGAGTTGGTACGCCGAATCTGGGATGAGTATCTACACACCAAGGCCAGGATGTGCGGATAAGCGCTAGCGGTGAGTAAACGCAAACACTGCTTTACCGTCGAACTACGCCAACACTTCTTCTATGAGTCCACGAAGTAGGCTATGTCTGATGATGCGCATGCCCTTGGGGGGCTGAGCGATGGGCTGTTGATCGGCCACGTAAGTCACATTATATCCCAGACGGGAGGCCTCGCTCAGTCGAGCCTCGATGGCGGTAACCGGACGAAGTTCACCGCCCAATCCGATTTCTGCGGCGAACAACACCGGTGTTTCAATGGCGTGATCTTTGGCCGAGCCCGCTAAAGCCACGCAAACCGCCAGATCCATGGCCGGGTCTTCGGTTTTTAGTCCACCTGTAATATTCAAAAACACATCACTCGGGCCCATTCTTAGGCCACATCTTTTTTCCAGGACCGCCAAAAGCATGGCCAGCCGACGGCTATCCATTCCAGTTCCACCCCGCTGGGGAACGCCGAAAACTGAGGGGGTTACCAGTGCTTGTACTTCCACCAACAGTGCTCGGTTGCCTTCCCTGCTCGATCCAGTAGCCATACCTGATAAACCAGGCATCGTACGGCCAGAAAACCAAAGGGCGGGATCAGCCACTGGCTGTAATCCGGCCGAAACCATCTCATAGATCCCCAACTCAAGCGTACTCCCATATCTGTTTTTAAGGCAGCGCACCAGGCGTAAATTGAGGTGACGATCGCCCTCAAATTGAAGTACGGTGTCGACCAAATGCTCCAACAGTTTGGGTCCTGCCAATTGTCCCTCCTTGGTAATGTGCCCAATAAGCCACAAAGGCACATTTCGTTCCTTAGCAAAATCAGTGAACTTCGCAGCAGCATACCGGATTTGAGCTACGCTCCCCGCCACGGCCTCAATATGAGGATCCGACATGGTTTGGATGGAATCGATGATGATCATGCGTGCCTTCAGACGGTCTGCCGCTTCCAGGATGATGGGCACCGAAGTTTCTGCCAATAAATAGCACCGATCTAAATTCCCGCCTAAACGAAGTGCGCGCTGACGAACTTGCGAAACGCTTTCTTCCCCGCAGGCATATAGTATGGGGGTTGGGCCTGTTTCTTCTAAGGCCAATTGGAGCAATAAAGTCGATTTACCAATTCCGGGTTCTCCACCCATTAACATGACCGCACCGGGCACCATACCGCCCCCCAATACGCGATTGAGTTCGTTGTCCTGACAAACTAACCTGTAATATTCATTTTGCGGGACCTCTGAAAGCAGTACGGGTTGAGACATTACGGTCGATTCGCGCGCAGCTGTGTCGGCTGTTGCCGACTTCATTTCTTCCATGAGCGTATTCCAGGCACTACAGGACGGACAACGGCCCGACCACTTGGGCTGTGCTGAACCACATTCTGAGCATACCCACTCGGTTTTGATGCGTGATGCCATAGGCATCAAAAATAGGCGTTTCAGGGGTGGCGAAATCGCCGTATTTTTGCACTTTTTACCATCTTCTGCGTGACTCATTTTATGACCCCTAATGCTGTCTTTTCAAAGGCTTTTGATTCGCGGGTTCGGATTGACGCTTTTTCTGCGCTATTTGCAGGGTTTTGTCTCGCGTTGAGCCTCATGACGGGTCTTCACGCCAATGCCCAACAGGATCCCAAGACCCAGTTGCAACTGGGCATCAATTATTTTCAGCAAGAGGAATTCGATAAAGCGGCTGAGGTATTGGAACAGTTATTAAAAACCAATCCGAGCGAAAGAAACGCCTACAATTACCTTTATGCAGCCTACAGCCGCTTAGGTGATTTTAAGCGTTCCGAAAGCATGGCTTCTTTTCTCAGCAAGAAATTTCCTGAGGACATCCAATTTGTGATCGACCAAGCGGTGTCGCTCCGCCAACAAAACAAGGAACCCAAGGCTTTGGCTGCATTTGAAGAGATCTTCAAAAAGCTGCCCAACGACCGAAATCGCTTGCTCACTTATGCTTTCTGCTTCCAGATTAGGGGTGAAAATGACTACGCCATTCGGGTTTATGAACAGGGTTCCCGGCAACTCAATAATCCCGACGCGTTTACCCTCGAATTGGCTGAATTGTACAGGGCAACCGGACAAAAATCGCGAATGGTAGAGAATTACCTTGAGTATCTCGTGAAGAACCCCCAGCAAATGGGGCATATTCAAAAGCAATTACAGAGTAACATCGCTGTGGAGGATTTCGAAGTATTCCGAGAAAAATTGATGGCGGCATTGCAGAAGTATCCCGACAACCTGCTGCTTCCCGAACTGGCGGTTTGGTATTTCGTTCAGCAAAAAGATTTTAGCTTGGCTTTTGTGCAGGCACGTGCCCTTGATACCCGCAAAAAAGAGGGTGGCACCCGCCTCCTCGCATTGGCCTCAACTGCCACCGAAAATCGGGATTATACCGCTGCCGATCAGATTTATCAATATCTAATTGAAGCTGGCCCTACACTTCCTGTGTGGTTCGATGCCCGCATGAACCGTTTGGAAAACAAGCAGTTGATGTTGGAACGAGATCGTGCAAGCCGTGAATTGTGGGCACAACTGGCGGAAGAATATCGGCTCGTGATCACCGATGTTCGACACCCCAACCTGGCCCTCCCCCTCAAAAAGGGCCTGGCGCACATCCTCGCCTATGAATTGGGTCGTTTTGATGAGGGCATTCAGCTCCTGGAAGATGCCATAGCGGGCCCGGGAGATGCCCGCAAGCGCGCTGAAGCCAAATTGGAACTGGCCGATTTATTTTTATTGACTGATGAACTTTGGGAGGCACAGTTGCTCTATGGTCAGGTCGATAAGGACTATATCGAGGACGTGATTGGTCAGGAGGCTCGTTTGCGTAACGCCCGTCTCTCTTATTATCGTTATGAGTTTGAATGGGCGCAGGCACAGCTCGACATTTTAAAAGCGGGCACGACGCATAAAATTGCCAATGACGCCATGGAGCTATCCCTCCTCATCGCCGATAATTTTAACCTTGATACCAGTCAAATACCGCTCATGAATTTTGCCCGAGCCGAATTGATGATGAAGCGCCAACAATATGATGCTGCCATTCGCGCTTTGGATTCCATGCTCACTGAACTGCCTGGGCATAGTTTACGCGATGAAATTTGGTTTCGCAAGGCCAACATACAAGAAAAAACCGGCGATCTATCCGGTGCACGTCTCAGTTATGAATCACTGCTCAAAGACCACCCTAAAGACATCCTGGCGGATGATGCCCTCATTGCACTGGCCAGGCTTTTCGAGCGGGAGGGCAAATCTGAGGAGGCCCTTCAACTATATCAAAAAATGCTGGAAGAATACCCGGATAGCTTGTTCACCGTGGATGCCCGCAGGCGGTTCAGGGAACTGCGGGGCGATAACTTGAAGGTCGATTGATGGCAAGGCCAGCCTCCCCTTCGCCCACAGCATCACTCTTGCCCGAAACTGCTGTGATGCTCGGGGTTATCATTCCATCCTTGGGTGAGTCCTTATGCAGTGAGCACCTCGATGAATTGGCATTTTTGGCCAAAACTGCTGGAGCAACGGTGCAAAAACGCTTTGTTCAACGTTTGCCTACTCCCGATTCCCGCACCTACCTGGGTTCGGGGAAAATTAAGGAGGTTGAGGAGTATGTGCGGATGGAGCACATCGACCTGGTGTTGGTCGACGATGAATTAAGTCCCGCACAACTGCGT
>CAIVQI010000098.1 GCA_903908015.1 uncultured Bacteroidota bacterium | reverse complement strand
CGACAAACAAACAAATAGCATAAAAGTTCCCGATGATCGATGGATTCAACGCTATTCATTGAGGATTGCCCGGGCTTGTCTAAGGATCAACAAAGGATGCATCGAGTGATTCCTTTCGACTGAGAACTTGATAAAAAGTTGATTCATCCGATTCCCTGTACAATTCCTTTTGTTTCTTTTTGGCCAAAGATCGCTCCTCTTCAAAAAGTTTAGTGTAGTCGGGATCGGTAGAATAGGTATAAAACGAACCATTTCTGTACTGTATCAGTAGATCCTTATCGCGTTCGGGCATGACCAACAGATTGAACATTTCTGATTTGGGGAGTCTCCGAAATTCCACAAATGCTGGATAGTGCTTGTTGATGAATTCGCCTCCAGCCCGAATCACGCCCAATTGTTTTGATGCGGAGAAAGATCGTTCATCTGAATCCCAGCGCATTGGTTGAAGCGCAAAGCACCATGTATGGGGCGACATCGGGTCTTGAGGAAGTTGTTTAGAAAGGCGATAGTTCAACAACAACTCACTTTCCTGATCTGCTGGTATCAGTGTAGAAAGTGCCGACTCAAACCAATCAGCGGCAGTGACGGCCCTGGTCATCCTAAAGTAATTGCCCGATAATAAGCCCCCGAAATACTCAAAGCCTTTTTTGGGAAGAACATCACGAACAAACATCAAGGCATCTACAGTGGTCTCCTGATTCATCAGGTTATGCTGCATGTCGCCAGCTAAGGAGAGCCATTGCTTTGATGAAGATTGACTTAAGCACCATAATCTGCCCGATGCCGTGAACATGCTGTCGGATGGTGAGAACATGAATTGATGCAATTCGTGACTTGCAGATGTTCTGTTCTTGGGTTCAATCAGTTTATATTGGGATGAGTCTCTGTTGTACACGATTGTTCCTGTTTCAATATAGGCCAAAGCAGAGTCGGAGGGATTGCGTTTTTTGCCCAGCATTAAAGGATATATGAATGCACGCGAAGCATTCAAAAAGAGGCCCGTGTACAATGGTTTTCCGCTTCCATCGACCCAATGGGATAAGTGGACACCTTTGTCAGTTTTTGGATTATACCGAGTGTCAATTTTAAAATATGAAGTTAGCGAGGCCTTTTGCATGTACTTCAGGCCACCGACACCTGAAAAAAGTAGGCCAACAGAATCTCCTTGGATATCGATTGTTCCTCCAAAGCCAATTCCAGGTGCCATGACAAAGCCTGAATCTCGATAGACTCTTGCACTGGCGCGACTAATTCCAAATGAATCTACGCTTATTTCTTTGAGTCTAATCCGCTGCGTCGCTTCCCCTTCAACTAAATAATTGTAGTAGCCCGTGGCCAGATAGGACTTTCGGCTGTTGATGCTCACTTTAACCTCTATGGCCTCATGTGCTCGTGCAAGCGAGTCCCACACAATTCTTGCCCCTTCCATGGGTTGGATTTTCGATTTTCGGCCTATTTGAACGGTACCATTGGGGGGATAAATCCACGCATCGGCGCATGGGATGTGGTCGATGCCAAACAAACTGAGTGAACCAGACTGGAGTGACAATCGGGCATGGGTGGCTTCGAATTGAATGCTGTCTGACTCTGGGTCAGTGGCCAGGAACATGATTTTTTCCATTCCCCCAGAATGAACTCTTCCGAGTACAACAGCAGCGGAATCGAGGTTCCACCCCAAATAAGGGAGCCTCAAGCCGTAGTCGTTATAGGGAAGATTAACCGGGGATAGGTCAAACTCCGATTCAAATCGGGCTTCCTTATTGCGGTAATCCATGTTGCCCTTCAAAGAATCGGCGGAGAGAAGCCGTACAGTCGCCAATTCAGATGCTGGGTTTGATGGTACAGTAGGTCCACCACGGTCCATTTCAACCCTGCAGAATCGAGCGCTCCAACTTTGCCGTTTCCAATCAAATTCTTTGCTCGTAACCCTTTGTGCCCCCCTGTTTAATGTTCCGCTGGCCATTAGATGGGATGGGGTTAAAGAAAAGTCACCCGTAAATTCTGTCTGACCATCAAAAACTTGAAAAGAGTTTTGAAGCGCAAAGACAGATAAACTATCGTTTTCTGGTCGCCATTCGAATTTTCCTTCTCCTGTTTCAAATTCAGGTGCAGGTCGTCCGTAGTCGGCATCATTGCGCACCTTCATCCGCCGAACAGGTCCGCGTGTGAGACCAGGTAAAAAAACCAGTGAGTCAGATCGAATTTCGGAATTCAGGAAGTAAAAGCTTCCAGATCCGGTGAGTCCCGATCCGTCAAGTGAAAGGGCGACATCAGCACGTGCTTTGTCGCCATGCACGGGGCGGCCACCGGCCATAAAAGGTGATGTGAATCCTAAAGAAAAATCAGGCATGAGCCTCAGTGGCTCGCGAATGGGTGGAAAGGTGGGAGATACGAGCTCACCTTGCAGGCGCAGACTATCTAATGCGTCATCGAAGTCGAGCCTACCCAGGGAGAACTCATCGATGCGGTAAAAGAAATCTTTTCTGTTATACGCGCCCCCTTGGATAGAATGGTCATCGAAATACACGAAGCTAGGTCCTATGGTGTTAAAGTGAGGGAAATTATAGTCGGGCTTTCGGGCCGACTTCATATTGGGTGCGTCAATTTGTATGAGTCCACTGATGTCCTGTATGACTGTGCGCAGCGGTATCCGTTTCCAACGGCCTCGCTCATCACGATCGTCTGAGAGGGAGAACAGTGTAAGTGAACGTGCGGAGTCAACCCTTACTTGGTTTTTCTGGTAATCAAATGAAAAGGTTTTTCCCTCAAAAGCTAAAGGACCAGCCGTAAATCTGCCACCCCATTTGATGTTATATTCACGATTGACAATAATTTTGCCGTTTTTTGGGTGTAATATGACTGAATGGGAGTCATTTAAGGCCACCGCACGTACACCTTCTATCTGGAGTGAACCGGTGCTGAGGACATATTGGGCAAAAAGCCCGGATGCCGGATTGGAGAGTATTTTGATATGATCGTAGTCAGAATTTTCGTCGCTTTTGTTGAAATACCGCTCCAATTTGGGCAGTACCCTGACCAATTGCTCCTCCTGATCGTATCCCACAAAACCGGCTTGAGCCAGTTGTATGAATAAATTCTGGACAGCTTCAGAGGTCATTCTCATGGTGCGGGCATAATCGCCGGCCGCTACCACCTCCTCTCCGGTACGCAATATGTATTGAATGAAAGTCCATAATTCATTGGAACCAGAAGCCGAGGTAATGGACAAGAACTCACGAGGATCGAAATATGACGTAGATACGAATAAGGCTGTTGAATCATTTCGTCCCAAATAAACCTTGAATTGAAGGGTGTCTATACCTTTTTTCCAATACAGTTGTTCGCAGTAGGCTTGAACTTGTGGTATGGATAGGATAAATGGGCTTAAATTGGGGGTTTTGAGGGGCATTCGCAGCCACATTTCATCTGTTTCAATCTGATATTCGAAGGAAATGCCAGGATGCTGTATGCTGTCGCCCCCTCTGCGAATGACCACAGATGCAAATGGGCTAACAATCCGAGTGGGCGAAAAAAAAATACTTGAGGCCGCTACAACCACTTCAGTTTGGGGGTCAGGCCTCCAGCTTAGGCTGGCTTGTCGGTCTCCAAATGTGCGCAGGGCATATCTACGGCCAATGAGCGAATAATTTCCCAAGGTGACCGATTTAGGTAGGCGCGCAGGAATGGTTCCTACTGGCGTGTTGCTTTCAAACCTCGGATGGTTGGGCTCTTCATCTGTGGTGCGACCGGTTCGAATGCGATCTTGCCACATTCCAGTTAATTTCTGTTTAAGACTTGTAGTGAACAAAAGGGCCGAATCGCATTTGGCCGATGGGGTTTTTAGGTTGATGTCCACTTGGTTTAAAATCGCATAGATTGAGTCGGAAGGTAGTCCCAGTCTCGACCAATCCGAACGCCCCGAAACAAGGTTGATTTTTCTTTCGATCAATTGTCCGCTCACGCCTTCAGCTTGTATGGCGAATGAATCATCCATGGCAACACACCAAATTGTGGCTTTTGAAATCCTAAAGGCCGGCGTTTTGTTGTTGTTCAGGCCAATCTTGAAGTCTTGAGATTTTTCAAGCCGCCAACCGAAAGTCTCAGATCGGTGAATCCACCCACCCCCTACCAGGCCCTCGGATATCCGTTGTACTTCTTCAATTTGTTGGGTTTGCGGTCTTGACCTTAAAAATATTGAGAAGAAATCGTGCCACTCATCGAATGAAATGATGGGTTCATCGGTCTGGCTATAGGCCAATATTAAGCGAACGTAGGATCCCAAAAACGGATAATCGGGCAAATTGCGGTTGTCCATTTGTTGCAATGTCTGCGTCACGTTAAGTTTATGTTCAGCGCTTAAGTTGGAATCCCAAACAAGGGCAAATTGCTCACCGAGGGTGCGGTAGGATTTATCCTGAACCTGTTTTAATCTTGTCGTGATCAGTGCGCCTGCATCTTGGGGCGGCTGGCTTTTCGGTGCATTCGTTTGAGCGGATGTGTCGAACGCCCCGAGCACAATCATTAAAACTATCAACACCAAAAGTGATCGATAGAGACCACCACGCAAATCCTCATTCATCGCTGGTTTTTATAAAAACAGAAACTGCCCAGCCTTCTTCTGTGTATCGTGCATCCTCCAAAATGCCCAGCTTTGTAGCTGCTTCAGCTATTCGTTCATGATCATCAGGGTAATAGCCACTGCTGATAAATATACCTCCCGGTTTCAAATGCTCGTTCATTACGCTCAAACCTTGAAGAATAATGTTTTGGTTGATGTTGGCTATGATCACATCAAACGTTCCCTCAATTGATTCGAATGACCCCTGTAGGGATACCAATTCGGTGTTGTTTCTGATCGCATTTTCCCGAGCGTTGATGGCCGCCCATTCCTCGTGATCAATGGCCATCACAGTTTTCGCGCCATTTTTTTTTGCGTAAATGCCCAAAATTCCTGTTCCACTTCCCATGTCCAAAACTTCCTTTTCGTTCCAATTCATGTCGAGCATTCTGCGCAATATTCCTAAGGTTGTTGGATGGTGGCCTGTGCCAAATGACATGTGTGGTTCTATAATCAATTCCAATGCATAACTCGGGTCGGCGGGGTGAAAGGGCGCCCTAATGTTTAGTCGTTTTTCAATATGTACAGG
>CAIVQI010000097.1 GCA_903908015.1 uncultured Bacteroidota bacterium | reverse complement strand
ACTTTTCGGTCCGATTCATTCAGGTGATTAGATGATGAACCGCATTCTCATCAGAAATTTAGGTCGAATTGGAGGAATCTCAGAAGAATCCTTACTTCAGCGTAGTGGCGAGCATCTATCAAATTGGCCTGCGCTACGGGATGCCTGGCTCCTGATCGAGGGATCGACGATTATTGGCTGGGGAACTATGACCGACGAACCCCGCCAACCGCCAAATACAGCGGTCTGGGACGCCAAAGGGGCTTGGGTTATACCAGCTTTTGTTGACCCGCACACCCATTTGGTGCACAGCGGAACGCGGGAGCATGAATGGAAAGCCCGACTCCAAGGGGCGAGCTATCAAGAAATCGCTGCATCGGGTGGAGGAATCATGCACTCCGTTCGTGCCCTGAGGAGCATCGAATTCGCTGCATTGATCGATGAAAGCAGGCTAAGATTGGAAACCATGCGGACCATGGGCGTAGGTAGCGTTGAAATCAAGAGCGGTTACGGGCTGGATTTTGAATCGGAAAGCAAGATGATGCGAACGACCCGGACACTGGCGAGTGAATACCCCGACATGAATATCCGGTCGACTTGCCTCGCTTTGCATGCAATTCCCCCCGAATTCAGGGGAGATATGGATTCCTATGTGAAGAAGGTTACCCAGGAGTGGATCCCCATTTGGGCAGGTGAAGGGCTGATCGATTTTATCGATATTTTTTGTGAGCAGGGTTATTTTGGCCTTGTGCATTTAGATGCCTTGCTGGCGTGTGGTCATCGGTTGGGATTGGGTGTGCGGGCCCATGTGAATCAATTTACTGTAATGGGTGCTGTGAGACGAGCCGTTGAGGGTGGCGCTCTGAGCGTAGATCATTTAGAGGAATTGGATTCAGATGACCTTGATGCGCTGAAACATGGGGCAACATTCCCCATATTGCTGCCCGGGTGCTCATTCTTTTTGGGCATACCCTATGCTCCCGGTCGGTTGTTGGCAGATTCGGGGGTGCCCGTGGTGGTAGGCAGTGACTACAACCCAGGATCCGCACCGGGTTTAAATCCATTTTTTACACTCAGTTTGTCATGCCTCAAATTGGGACTCATGCCGGAGGAAGCCTTGAATGCTATGACCATCAACGCGGCTGCATCGCTCCAACTTTCTGATCGCACAGGATCAGTGGGGATTGGTAAAGAAGCCAGTCTGGTGTTCATTTCTGGCCTGAATGATTGGTCGACTTTGCCATACCATTTTGGTCAAATTCCCCCGATTCGCGTCATGTTGAAGGGCAGATTCATTTAAAGGAATCGTCAATCATTCAAAAAAAGTCCGGGTTTCGTCGGCCTGCGACAAGCGATTGGCCGCTGCGCTTGAGATTTGTCATACTTGTGTCAACCTACCCTTTACATATATGTAAAATCATGTGGATAATTTGGGATAAGTTATGTCCCAAACACTTTGTGGATACGCTCGAAGACGAGAAATTGGCTCATCCATTCACTTAAATCGTACCATTTATGAAACTCAACTCCATTTACATCGCAGAATCACACGATTCCTTTCGCGGCATTTTGGCTGAACATCTGCGTGCAAACTATTTTGTACGCGACTTCTCACGTTTTTCCACAGCGGTTCGAATGATGGAAGAGTCGGAGCCCGATTTGTTTATTTTTTCTCTCCCCGACGACATCCATAAATCAGTGGAATCACTTCAAGAATATAAACGAAGCCTAAAATTCCAGCACATCCCACTACTGGTGTTGGCTGGCCAACCCTTTCGTGAAATTCAGACAGCATGTTATGAAGCGGGTGCTGATGCATGTCTCGAGCGCCCGTTCGGTTTGGCCCAATTGAATCCATTGGTGGCCTCCCTCCTTCGCAATCGAGAGGCCTCCTATGCCCATGCACGACGACGGAGCTTGTTGCCCGCATCTTATTCCAGTATGGTCATGGAGGACGAGTTTTTCATGCAGAAGGTCAATCGGTTCCTTGGTAACAACATTAGAGAAATTAATTTGTATGTAGGCAACGTGGCTGATGAAATGGCCATGAGCATTAGTCAATTTGACCGCCGGGTAACGCGACTAACCGGACAAACGCCGAATCAATATATCCGGGAATATCGGATGCAGGTGGCCTATGAACTGTTGGCCAGCAAAAGAGGTAATGTATCCGAAATTGCTATGATGACTGGCTTTAAAAGTATTTCCTATTTCAGCTCTCGCTTTCGCGAGCGATTCGGATTCGCTCCTTCCTATGTGCGTTCGGGTCGTCACGAAGAGGATGTGAAAGAAATCGGCTCGGGTGGACCGCCACAAGCGGCATAATGGATCAATCAAATAAACTGGTTTGTACGCCATATCCACCCGAACGCAGCGACTTGTTTAACCCGAATCCTTTCACAATCCATGATTCGTCTATAATGGTTTGCTCTAGAGGGTACATCAATGGCCCAATGGCCTTCAAAAGCCCGGCTGAATGTTGGGTCGGACTTTTCACACGAGAATCGATCGGGTAGGCGTTCCATTCTCTGGAATCCTCGGAATACAAGATCTCAGAAAGCAATTGCGCGCTACTATTGGGGTTAAGCCAGTCGCGATAATGGGCCGGCTGTAACACGACTGGCGCTCTATGGTGACCAATTTCGGCAACTACACCCTTGGCGCTCGTAGTGATAAGAGCAAAGCCCATACGAATATTGGACTCACCTGGAGGGGGCGGGTATTCTTGCCAAACCGCAGCCATTGCAAATACACCTGTTGGATTGAATGAGAAGATACAGTAAGGTCTGTTGAGTCGCTCGATTTTGGGTCCTTCAATAAAGGCGTCGGCAGGCACCAAACAGCGGCGACTCCGTATGGCTGAGCGAAAAGCAGGCTTAGTAAAGATCCCAAGAGCACCCTTGTAGCGAGGATCATCATCCAAATTGTGATCGCCCTCCGAACGAGCATTAAATAACAAACGTCGCTTAGATTCAGTCCACCGGGTTTCAAATCCGAAATTCATGAGGGTAAGTCGTGACGGATCACCACTACTCAAAACAGGCATTGGCAAACCAGGCCCTGCGTTTATGCCCTCAAAATGTGGCAAATTGCTGCCTTCTGGTAGTTGAAAATGCTCTTCCACAACCCGTATAGAACTAACCAGTGAATAGCGACCACACATGACGCTAATTTCGTTAGAAATTGTGCTTACTAGCTATTCATCGCACACCTAAAGTCATTTTTTGCTATCTTTGCACTTTATTTGGTTTCGTAGCTCAATTGGATAGAGCATCTGACTACGGATCAGAAGGTTTGGGGTTCGAATCCCTACGAGACCGCCAAGTACCAAAAAGCCATCCTGCGAGATGGCTTTTTTTATCTCAATTAAATTTTGACTTCGGTTTTAAGCTCACAATGAAGAATAAAAGAATGGCCAATCGTCACATACCCACTCCGTAATACGCTTTTGTACCGTTGGGGTAGTAGCCTTCGAGCAAGACCCCATCTTTTGACTGACTGAGCAAACGAGAAAGCTCTGCCGGACTACCTACAGGAGATTTGTCGACCCTGGTAATGATAAAACCAGAGCGTACGCCTGCCTGTGCAAGTTTGCCCGATGAAAGCGATTTAACCTTAATACCTTGATCAATTTTCAGGCTCTCCAACTCTTTGCGGGAGGCAGACTCGAAAGTTGCACCCAATGCAGATGCAGCGGTTTTTTCCGACTCCACTTTAACCAGACCTGTTGTGCCTTCGGCGTTACGCAAAATGACATTAAAGGATTTTCGCTCCCCCAAACGATCAACCAAGACCCGAACAGATTCTCCTGGTCGCTTACGACTCACCGCTTCCATCAAAAGCGGGGTGGCGGTCACACGCACCTCGTCGATTTCGACAATGACATCACCCTTACGTATCCCAGCGTCTTTAGCTGCACTATTTTCCATATGCTCAGCAACATAAGCGCCTGAATTAACCTTCAAACCTTCGCGCGACACCAGAGACGCATCCACATCCTGAATCTGAACCCCAAGGTATCCTCTTTGTACCGTTCCGTATCTCTTGATGTCTTCAACAACTTTAGCCACAATATTTGCTGGGACCGCGAACGAATATCCTTCATAACTTCCAGTCTGACTGGCAATGGCTGTATTAATTCCCATCAATTCGCCTGTTACATTCACCAATGCGCCGCCGCTGTTGCCCGGGTTGACCGCTGCATCGGTTTGAATAAAGGCCTCAATGCTGGAACCCCCACCCAAAATATTGATATTTCTGCCCTTTGCGGAAACAATACCCGCTGTAACAGTAGAGTTCAGATTAAATGGATTACCTACTGCTAAGACCCATTCGCCTACCTGCAAACCATCGCTGTTCCCAAAAGTGAGGGTGTTCAATCCCGAAGCCTCAATTTTCAATAACGCCAAATCAGTATTTTGGTCGGTACCAACCACGGTCGCATTAAAACTTCGCTTGTCATTCAGTACCACCTCAATTTCATCGGCCCCTTTAACGACATGGTTATTGGTAACGATATATCCATCAGGCGTTAAAATAACCCCAGAGCCCGAGCCTTGCTGTGGTCCACGCGGCATTTGAAAACCACGACCGAAAAAGTCGCGAAAAGGATCGACGAGTTCCTCTTCTAAAACCCCTGAAGCGCCCCCTTGCTTTGTTTTAATATGAACAACAGCCGGTGTTGCCAGTGCAGAGGCCGCCACAAAATTGGGGTGCTCCATGATGTGATCTGGGAAACTCGCTAATTGAATGGGGGCTTGTTCGTTTGGAAAAGCCACAGAGGCTCTGGGCATATACCAAATCGCAACGGCAGCACCACCCAATGAACCAAGTGTCACAAGAGAGAAAAGCAAAATCCATTTTTTCATATTCAAAATTTTTACAGTTT
>CAIVQI010000096.1 GCA_903908015.1 uncultured Bacteroidota bacterium | reverse complement strand
TTCTATTATAGGATAAAGTGGATACTGCCGTTTGTCCGGGTACGGACGGATGTTGAATGGGTTGTAAAGAGGGGTTGGCCGCCAGGCTATCGACCCTGCCTTCCACAGTATTGGCCAGCATTTCGAGCATTAAGGCTGAAGGAACGCCTATAGAATTACGCGATTCGATTGAAAACGAAGGATTGGCCAGAAAAAAACTACCCTCCAACTGCTGGAAAAAACTCAGTTCCAATCCCACCCGTGTTCGGGGCAGGTCGATTCTCCGCTGTCCAAACATCCCTATCACCTCTTCAAATTCTAATTGCCGGAGATCACAAAAAATCTGGATCGACTGCAACGAGTCGATGCTCACCCATGCCTGACTGCTATCGATCCGTCCAATAACCCTGTAGCGGAATTGATTCCAAGGCCTGACACTATTACGGTCTAAAAATAGTCTGGCACCCGATAATGGGAGGGTTGCCGATGATGTTCCCGTGGTCGTTATGGGCATGAGCAATGTGACCGGCAACCCACCGGGGCCCAGCAAATCGGGCAATTCAACGGCAATTTGTCCATTCAATGGAAGGTTATGAATGGCTTGTATTTGTAGTAAACCAGATTGCCACTGAATTTGATGCAGCTGTATGCTGCTGTCTTCCAAAGTGAACTCAAACACTGCGGTATCGATGTCGAACGTCTGCCCTGGTATTTTACCTACACCGCGCACAACCTCCAGTGAGTCGGCAAAAAACTCGAATCCCAGTGCAGACGTCACTGGAATGTTAGCCGAAGCACCCTGAGGATTGGACTGGATCTTACTGATATTCATTCTTATGCTCGAATAGACTGTAGAACCGGAGAGGTTGATGCTGGAGACTGCTTGGTTTGTGGGTGACAGTGCACCGAATCGAAAAACCCCAAGATTGGATAGCTGTCCACCTACCGGATTCACTGTTTGTATCTCAATGACCAGAGAATCCAACCCCAAAGGGAGACCGTTCTGAACCTTCATCGTTAGGATCCCCCTGCTGAATTCGAGGGATTGAAGTGCAGGGTTGGTATCGGTCGAAAAATTTCCGATGGATTGCGGGGAAATAGCCGGCAACGACACCGTTTGTCCACTTTGAACAGCTTGCTGAATCACATTTGCCGTTAGCGCATCCAGCCGGCCAGCCAATTCAAGGATGGGAATGCGTCTACTGAAATGAAGCGAATCGACCCATATTGCCCCCAGGTTTAAATCAACACGTTGGATGGGCTGAACGGGTATTTTGAGGTAATCCCCTGTTTCTAACTTCAACAGCGTATCGTTTCTGTAGGCCATTCGCAAAAAACCATCCACCGAATCTACTTGAACCTCAGGGTTATCGAGCACCACATCACGCATGTTCAGGTGAAATGTTCCTACCGGGAAACCTAAACCTGGCTCCCAGTCTGGCTTCACCCACTGGGAGGGGTGATACCTTTCTTTCAGACATGACGAAAGCAGGGAAACCAGTAAGACGCTACTGATAATTTTATACCGCAAAAAGGTTAACCTTTGAACTTTGATTGGTTTCATTTCAATTGAATTCACGTTTGGAATTATATCCTCCTAAATTTAATTCATTTCGTAACGCATTGAATGCGAATGTACACAGATTTCAGCTGAATTGTTTTTTGGCTATTTTTGAGGCTGAACATATGACAAAATTATCCCAAAAAATCCTGGAGTTGCGCGATTCAGAGACGCTCGCTATGGCAGCTAGGAGCAGGGCTCTGGCTGCACAAGGCTATTCCGTTATTAACTTGAGTCTCGGCGAGCCCGATTTTCCAACACCGCTGCACATCCAAGAGGCTGCGCATGAGGCCATTCGCAACAATTTCACTTACTATACCCCCGTGGCGGGGTATGCAGAGACGCGAAAAGCAGTGTCAGAAAAGTTGTTGCGCGATAACCAACTTGAGTATTCGCCTGAGCAAATTGTTTGCAGTACGGGTGCCAAACAATCAATTATCAATTTGTTGTTATGCCTACTTAATCCCGGAGACGAGGTGCTCCTCCCTGCCCCATACTGGGTCAGTTATCTGAGCATGATTGAATGGGCATCGGGAATACCCGTCGTATTGCCCAGCGGCGTCGAGCAATCCTACAAGATTCGGCCGGAACAGCTTGAAGCCGCTATCACGCCCAAAACAAAAGCATTTCTGTTTTCATCGCCATGCAATCCCACGGGGAGCGTTTACACGGCTGCTGAACTAGAGGATCTGGCGCGTGTGTTCAGGAAATACCCAGACATTGTTGTCATCTCAGACGAAATCTACGAATACATCAATTTTTTGCCCCAGCACGACAGCATTCTTCATTGTGCGGGCATGCAAGAGCGTGGGGTAATCATCAATGGCCTATCTAAAGGCTTTTCCATGACTGGATGGCGTTTTGGCTATTTGGCCGCAAGCCAAGAAATTGCGACTGCTTGTGTTAAACTTCAAGGGCAATTCACCAGTGCCACTTGCAGCATTACCCAAAGGGCAGCAATTGCTGCGTTAACAGGCGACTTGACACCCACGCACGAGATGCGCGATGCGTTTCGAAGTCGCCGGGATGTTGCGTTAGAAAGACTGCTTTCTATTGATGGAATACGTTGTAATCGTCCGGACGGCGCTTTTTATTTGTTCCCCGATATCTCGCACTACCTGGGCCATACATTTAATGGCCAAACGATACAAGATGCAGGCGCACTGTGTGACTACTTGCTCAACGAGGCCCATGTGGCATTGGTGGCGGGTGACGCTTTTGGGGCGCCCGGATGCCTGCGCATGTCATACGCTACGGGCGAGGACCGGATCAAAGAAGCCATGGATCGGATTGAGCGAGCACTATCAGCGCTTGAATCATGATTGAAGCCCGATTAAACAATTTTTTTAATCAGTTACCCAGCATCCATGCTCTGGTATTGGGCGACCTCATGGTGGACCGCTACTCTTACGTCAGACATGAACGGATGTCGCCCGAGGCACCTGTTCCAGTCTGGGATGTTGCCCATCGCGATTCGCGTTTGGGTGGTGCCGGTCACGTCGCGCTTAATTTGAAATCACTTGGCTGCCAGGTGAGTTTGGTGGGACTTGTAGGTCAAGATGCTGACGGCACTTTGCTTCGGAATCTGATGAAAGAACAGCAACTGGATGATCAGTTTATTGTGTCATCACCATGGAGAAGAACTACGTTGAAACATCGAATCATAAGTCAAAACACCCATTTGGCACGCTTGGATGAGGAAGATATTCAGGATGCGGATTTATTGGAGGAAGATTTGTTGAAAACAGCGCTCATATCGGCCTTTAAAGATGTTGACGTGATCATCATGCAGGATTACAACAAGGGGGTGCTGAGTGATCCAATGATTCAATTGGCTTTGAGCATGGCCCGTGACCGGTCAATTCCGGTGGCTGTAGATCCAAAAAAACGAAATTTTTTCTCCTACACCGAAGTTGCGCTTTTTAAACCTAACCACAAGGAATTGTGCGAAGCCATGAACAGCCTAATTCCTAAAAACGATTATGCTGGGCTTCATGCCATGATGCTTGAATGCAAGAACAGAATTAAAGCCCATTCGATTTTGCTCACTTTGTCAGAGGAAGGTATATTGTTTCAACGAGACGCTGTTCAAGGACATATACCTGCACAGCCTTTGGAGGTGATTGACGTTTCAGGCGCTGGCGATACCGTGATTGCTGTTGCTGCATGTGCGCTTGCTGTGAATTTACCCATAGATTTGATCGCTGCATTATCGAATTTGGCTGGTGGACTGGCCTGCACACAAGCTGGAGTTTGTCCTGTTGGCCATGAATCGCTTCGGATTGCCGCCCAACAGTTACCCGTGTCTGCCCAATCTGCACCATGACTAACCTCCATTACGTTTTCGTTTCTAAATCAGCCTGAACATGAACCAACCAGGGATTGGGCCGCGGCTGCTCGTGAGATTTTACAGATACTCGGAACCCATTTTAAAGAGTCTGACCGGACTCCGTGTGTTGGCTAGCCTAATTTCACTTTTTTTGGTTGTTTATTACTATGGCTTTCCTCATTCCCCGGCAGGTTCAGCCACATTGATTTTTTTGACGCAATCCATGTTTGGTTTTTTTGTGTTCAGCTACCTGATGAGGGCCATTTTTTCAATGCATGCTTGGCGATACATTAAGGACACTCTTTTTGAAGCCATTATTATTGGTCTATTGTTGATTGATGTTGTAGGCCTGCTCGCAGGATATCCATTTATCCAGAATTTACTAAAAGCCATAGAACTTGAAAACCTGATTCCTGCCTACACTTTTTTTGTTCAAATGTACCTGATGGTGATCGTACTCACCGAATCAACGCGACTGGGCTCGGAATTTCTAAATCTTCGCCTCAAGCCTGCAACGACATTGCTCGTCTCATTTGCAATGCTCATCGCAGTAGGCACTGTATTGTTAATGATGCCTGAAATGGGGGCAGGGGGAAAACCAGCTACATTCTTGCAGGCACTATTCACTTCAGTTAGCGCCTCTTGCATCACAGGCTTAGCGACTGTCGACATTGGAACCCACTTCAGTGCCCGCGGCCATGTGGTGATTCTTCTGCTCATCCAGATTGGCGGTTTGGGCATCCTCACATTTGCTACATTCTTCGCCCTGTTTCTAAAGAAGGGAATTGGCATTAATCAACAGGCGATGATTCGTGATTTCATGTCGGAGGACAACCTCTTTGATGCGAAAAACATGCTTGGACGCATCATTTTTTTCACTCTGTTCATTGAAACAACAGCTGCTTTGGGCTTATACATCTTATGGGATGCACGAGCGCCCTTTTTCCACGACCCAGTTGACAAGGCCTTTCAATCGGTGTTTCACAGCATATCAGCTTTCTGCAATGCCGGCTTTTCACTGATGCCACCAGGACTATATCAAAATTGGCTCAGGGATCGATTATCGATTCATATGTTGTTGGCCGGTACCATTTTTCTAGGAAGTTTAGGGTTCCCCGCACTTAAAGACATATTCGAACTAAACAACATTCGTCAGAGAATACGAAC
>CAIVQI010000095.1 GCA_903908015.1 uncultured Bacteroidota bacterium | reverse complement strand
TATTGAGGGGATAGGTTGGATTCTTGGCAAAATAGGCGGAACCAAGAAGCCCCAATTCTTCACCCGAAAAGGCCATAAACAGATAGTTAAAGCCTTTAGAGGCCGGATGAGTGGCACTTGAAAAATACCGAGCCAATTCGATGAGTCCGGCCGTGCCACTCGCGTTATCATCTGCGCCATTGTGAATGGCAGGTCCACTTCCGTCGCGTTGGAGCGAGCCCCCCCAGGTGCCATCACCCAAGTGATCGTAATGTGCCCCTACCCCCACCGTATGTGCTGCCCCATGATCCAAAAACGCCACCACATTGTTTCCGGTTACCTGCAGGGCATCTACCCCTGTTTGTAGGCGCACGAGCATGCCGTTTTCGGGCTTAATCTGCTGATAGGCCGCGCGGGTAAGGCAAACAGCGGGAAGTTCGGCGCTCTGGGTCCGTCGGTCGGGCTTGCCTGTAGGGATCATATCCTCGTCGCTCCCCGGATAAAATACGACCGCCCTGGCCCCCTTTTCAAAGGCCAAACGAATTTTTCGGGCAGGTAGGCTGTGTGGCCCAAACTTGCCGTGGGGGTTATTGCCGTCTGGACTATTCACCCGTATTAGTGCGATTTTACCGGTCAGATTGGGTTGACCTGCATAGTCGTCGTGCCCCAAATCGGGTGCACTGATGCCATATCCTACATCTTGCAGCTTTCCTTTGACCAGTCCACCGCCACTTTCAGGCAAGGTGTGCCAATCCTTTCCCCAAATAAGCCTGCTCCTTCCGACGCGCAACAGCTGCAATGGTGAAAATTCCTTTCGTGCGGTGAATGTGAACGATTGCTTCCATCCTGCAGTACCCATAGGTTCCTCAGCCTGTGCGGATCCAGCGCCTGATTTCATCGGGTCGCCCGCTGGCTTCATGTTCATTTCACCGAATGCTTGAATAATATGGCGTGCTGCTTGATGTTCTCCAACAGACCCTGTCTGTCTGCCTGCCATGCTGTCGTCCGCCAACGCATAAACATGAACACGGAGTCGATCTGCCAGGGCATCAACCTGCATTTGCGCGGAAGCAAGGTGACTGAACACCAAGCAGCCCGCGCCAAAAACCAATTTTGTCCATAAACCAGCAGTATTATTCATATTTTTTATAATATTATATTAATAAACTTAAACGTTATGCTCTGATTGTTAAAAACGTACATCCTACATTCTGAAAGACTTATCCCAAAATTTATCCCAAAATTTATCCCAAAAAATGAACATTAAGTTGAAGAATCGCCAACGAAAAAACCAGCAGCAAGGTGAATTTGATGACCCACCGAGGCGCTGATTGGTGCATTTGAACACCCAATGGGGCGGCCACTAAAATACCGAGGACGAGCGGCAAAATAACAGGAGGATACAGCATGCCCCATCCCCCGGGTATGGTCACAGTGGGGAATGCGAGCGCATACCAAAGACTATGAAAAACAGACATCACGACTATTGACCCCAGGCTGACGGAAGTGGCTATTTTGAGGGGTATGTTCAAAATCCCAGACAAAACGGGCACCACAACAACACCGCCTCCTAGTCCACTCAAGGCCGAAACCACTCCGCTGGCCAGGCCCGCCAACCAAAGGGGGCGGGCAGCGACCGGCCCATCCATCTCTTTTACCCCTTCCGATCGACCCGATCGAAAAATGCGCCACAGAAGCGGGACCATCAACAGTGAAAAAAACAAAGCAAAACTCCGACGATCATACATGCCTGGTCGGGCAATCAGGGCTGAAGTGAGCAACCCACTAATCCCGC
>CAIVQI010000094.1 GCA_903908015.1 uncultured Bacteroidota bacterium | reverse complement strand
GGTTGATTTGGGCGATGACATTCGCCATGGTAAAGGTTTTTCCGCTGCCTGTGACCCCCAACAGAACCTGTGCGCCATCACCCCTTGAGATGCCCTCGCATAGGGCACGAATCGCCTCGGGCTGGTCGCCTGCCGGGGGATAGGGGGAGTGTATCTGGAATTCCATTTGGGGGGCTTAACCTGTAAAAAATAGGGGCGTGTAACCTGCAAAAATAAGGGCGTGTAACCTGCAAAAGTAAGGGCGTGTAACCTGTAAAAATAGGGGCTGGCTGACGCTTGAGGGAAATAAATACGAAAGCGATCTGGATTTCGTTTTATTTTTTTTTTTCACAGAAGTTTTTTTATTTGTTGAATTCTTATTTTTACCCAATGCAGGATGTAGTTTCATTTGTACTTGAAAAGGCGCGTAAGAGGGGAACGCCCCGCGCAGTATTGGTCCGTTACCTGCGGATGAAGTACCACATCGAACTGAGCGCTGAAGTGCTCGATCGCCGCAGCCGCGTGTTGGGTGTTAAGATTGCCTGAGCCGTGCGTTGGGGGTTCCCTACATACATTAATGGCATGCGGTTGGTTTTTATTGGGGTGATGATGGGTCTCTTTGGTGCACAAGCCTTCGGTCAGGTTCCTCGTTTTGATGTGCAGGGCCATAGGGGCGCACGGGGCTTGTTGCCAGAAAACACGATTCCCTCTATGTTGGAGGCCGTACGCTTGGGGGTCACTACCCTCGAATTGGATGTTGTGATGACCGGCGATCAGCAAATTCTGGTGTCCCATGAGCCTTTTATGAATCCAGAGATATGTCTGGATCCTTCTGGACGCACCCTCGATCCCTCAGCGCCTCAGGCCATCAATCTGTATAAGATGCCATTTGAGCAAATACGACAGTATGATTGCGGGAGTAGGCCGCATCCCAGATTTCCGCAGCAGCGTCAATTGCCGGTTTATAAACCCTTACTTTCAGAGTTGTTTGCCGCAGTAGAGCAGTATACCCAAGAGCGGGGCATGAGTCCTGTGCGCTACAACATCGAAATTAAGTCGGAAGTCGGACAAGACAACATCTCACAGCCCATCCCTTCTGTCTTCGCAGACGCGGTGTTGGCCGAGATTGCCCGCGCCGGTTTGGGCGGTCGGTGCATGATTCAGAGTTTTGATGTTCGTCCGCTTCAGTACATCAACCGCAACAGAGGAAATCAACGCATTCCGCTGGCATTCTTGGTGGAGGAAGGTAAGGATGTGGCGGTTCACCTCAAGGAACTAGGGTTCTTGCCCGCGGTTTATAGTCCATTGTTCCACCTACTCGACAAAAAAAAGGTCGACCAATTGCATAAGCAGGGTATTCGCGTGGTGCCGTGGACGGTCAATGAGACGCGGGAAATGGACATGCTCATGGATATGGGCGTGGATGGGATAATTACTGATTACCCAGATCGACTCATCAAACTGGTCCGTGATCGAAACTTGCCCGTTTCGCGAGAGTGATACTTTTATGTCAAAATTTCTGGCCTAGGGAATAATCCTTCTTACCCTCACACGGGCAGCCAGCGATGGGGGCAGCACGAAAGTGCCTCGGTTCGTTTGCAAGCAAAGAACTTCGGGCGAGTCCGATGGTGCACGAACGAAAGGTTGACCCGCGCTGATGCCTGCATCCCACAATGTCAACCGAACCCCTTCATCGGGCTGTGCAGAGAGAATCATCCCCGCTTCACCTATCTCTAATTCTGTGAGCAAGATGAAGGATTTGTCAACCGGCTCAATGTCAATGACGGATTCCCTTTGGGGGATTGATGAGCCATGGGGATCGGTCAGTGGATAACCCAGCCGCGCATCTACCGCATCAATAAATCCTTGGGGTAGGCTATGTTCGTATCGCTCTGCCTGCGCATGCAGTTGACCTTCAGATAGGCCCATTTCACGCCAAAGATAGCTCTCCCAAAGGCGGTGAGCCCGTATCAATTCATAAGCCCGTTCCAGGCCAGCATCGGTCAACCGCCAGCTCTTTCCCTCTCCCTGCCTCATCCATCCCCTCTTTTTTAATGAATTGAGTTGTCCAATGATGGCTTTTTCACGCTGGTTCAACCGTTCAGCCAGTGTTTGGGTATCGAATTCTTCCCGTTCCTGAAGCCGAACGATGAGCTTCAGGATGTCCTCGAGTTGACGGGTGTGGCGACGTCTTCTTCCACGCAGAAATTGAGGAATGAGGCCATGCTCAGGCGAAAAAAGTATTGCAGAAAGGTATAAAATGAAAGCCAGGAGCGTCATCGTTGGTCCGGGTGGAAATTCCATGATAATCGCAAGAATGAGCCCGCCTCCTGCGGAAATTATGCCCGTTGTAGCCGATAAAAACAAGACTACCGGT
>CAIVQI010000093.1 GCA_903908015.1 uncultured Bacteroidota bacterium | reverse complement strand
CATGCTTTTGTAAAATTTTGGTGTATTTCTGCGTGGTATAGTTTGAAGGGAGGTCACCCAAAGCATTGAGTCTGTTGAAAAAGTTTAGTTGATCAGCGCAGAATGGGGTGTCGTTGAAATGGCTGTTCGGGATCAAACAGTAGACGAAACACCGTGAGGGTTCGACTTTGCTCGAATTCCAATTCCTTAGCAATCTGATTCATCTTTGGGTTGAAGTCGCCAATCCATTGAAGTTCGGTGTCCTGATAGCGGGTTCGGCGCTGAATGACTTTGGCTGCTTCCACCACCATGAATTTATCGACGCCTTTGCCTTGATGTTCCGGCGTTATCCCAAAAATGATGCCCACAAAGCGCGTGCAAGTCCGGCGTTTGAGGTGCCACAACAACCTGAGTTTCTCAAACCATCCCAACTTTCCATCGAAGAGCATAAAAATTTGGTTGAGGTCGGGAATATTGAGGTACATGGCAACCGGTTCATTTTGGGCATACACAAACCAAGCAATATCTTCATCCATAATGGGCTTCATGGCCTTGAATATCTTGAGGGCCTGTTCCACCGACATTTCTTTATTGCCTTCATGCTTCGCCCAGGCCTTGTTGTAGACCGCACAAAAGTCACGAGCGTACCGTTTCCAGTCGCCCAGCCGTACCCGTTCAGCACGATAAATTCCCGTTTCCTCGAGTTTTTTGTGCACATCCAGAAAGCGCTGCGGAAGTGGATCCTGAACAGGTCGACGGTAGCAGTTCTGGTGGTAAAACGGACGAAGACCAGCGGCGGTTAGCAGTGAAGCATAGTAAGGCTGGTTGAAATTCATGCCATAGGGAGGTGCTTCAAAACCATCCACCAAAAGACCCCAAAAGCGGTCGCGTTCCCCAAAATTTACGGGGCCATCCATGGCCTGCATGCCCATCTTCTCGAGCCAGATGCGGGCCGTTTGCAACAAGAGTCGAGCCTCATCAGGCGCATTGCGACAATCGAAAAAGCCAAAACAGCCAGTGGGTTGTTGGTCCCCCTTGTTTTTATATTTACGGTTGGTGAAGGCAGCGATTCGGCCCACCGCCTCGCCTTTTTCATCCAGCAACAACCAGCGGCAGGCCACGCCATGACGAAAACTCTTGTTTTTCTTCGGGTTGAAGACCTGTTCAACATCTTGATCGAGTGGACGAATATACCCGTGCTGCCCTCTGTTGAGGCGGTCGTGCACCTCCAGAAATAAGCGGGACTGCTGAATCGTTTGTACTTCTTGTATGGTCATTTGGGAGAGTTTTTGCTGTAATCAATAGCTGTTTTGTCGGGTTCGATCATGTTTGTTGTCGGGTGTTCTGGGGCCTCCGCTCCAGTCGAACTGTTGGCCTCCGCTCCAGCCGAACTGTTCGCCTCGCACCACAAACGAATGGCCTCGGCCCGCCGGGCGCCCACGGCCTCGACCCACTCATCATGCCCGGCACTACACAATCGATCCACCGAACCAAACTGGCGCAACAATATTTCTGCCGATTTGGGCCCCACTCCTGGAATCTCGGTGAGCTGGGTAGCAATAAACTTTCGCGAGCGAAGATTCCTGTGGTGGGCAAGGCCAAAACGGTGCGCCTCATCCCGCATCTGCTGGATGATTTTTAGGGTAATACCCTTTTTATCGAGGTGTAGGGGCACAGGGTCGTGGGGATAGAACAGTTCCTCCAAATTTTTGGCAATACCCAAAACAGGCAGTTTTCGATCCAGTCCAAGTGCACCAAGTGCCTCCAAGGCCGATGATAATTGTCCCTTTCCGCCATCGACCACCACCAAATCAGGAAGCGGCAACTTTTCATCCAGCAACCTGCGGTACCTCCTGTATACAGCCTCTTTCATGCTGGCAAAATCATTTGGCCCGGCCACACTGCGGATGAGAAAATGTCGGTAATCCTTCTTGCACGGTTTGGCATCACGAAACACCACACAGGCAGAAACGGCAGCTGTGCCGTGGAAGTTGGAATTGTCGAAGCACTCAATATGGGCAGGTGGACGATTCAAGGCGAGGTCCTTTTGCATTTGGGCCAAAACACGGGCAGTACGCGATTCCTGTTGCTTATCATCGCGCTGACGAATCAAATCATTCAGGAAATACATGGCATTTTTCCAGCTGAGCGCCACAATCTTCTTCTTCTCGCCTTGTCGCGGCACCTGAACATCAAGCGAGGCGGGCAGACCTTCCACCGCTCGGTTCAACAAAAGGCGCTTGCTCTCGCTGTTGTAGCGGTTGCGGAGTTCCACGATGCCGTACAACAACAGCGTGCCTTCATCCTCATCGAGGCGGCGCGAAATCTCCAGGTTATGGCTAATCACAATACGCCCTTGCTGCATGTGCAGGAAATTCACAACAGCGGTGTCTTCCTTCATCACCACACTAAAAACATCAGTTTCGGTGATGTCGTGGTGCACCACGGTCGATTTGGCCTGGTATTGCTCCAGCAACTCCATCTTTTTTTTCACGCGCGCAGCTTGTTCAAACCGTAAATCGGCGGCATGTTGTTTCATTTCGTCGCGCAACAGGCCAGCAGCCTTCTGGTAGTGGCCCTTTAAAATCAAGCGTATGGCATCAATCTGTTCCAGGTAAGACTCCTCAGATTGACGGCCTTCGCATGGTGCGAGACAATTTCCAATTTGGTATTCGAGGCAAGCGCGGAACTTGCCACGGGCAATAGAATGGGGTGACAGCGGGAGGCTGCAGGTGCGCAGCGGATAAATACGGCGCACCAGCTCAAGCATGGTTCGCATGGCCAAAACAGAGGGAAACGGACCAAGATACGTACTCCCATCCCGTACGACGCGGCGGGTAGGGAAAATACGGGGAAAATGCTCGTTTCGAATCACCAGGTAGGGATACGACTTATCGTCCTTGAGTCGGATGTTGTAGCGTGGCTGATAGGTTTTGATGAGGGAATTTTCCAGCAAAAGCGCATCCATTTCCGTTTCGGTCAGTGTGAAATCGATGCGGTCGATGCGGTCGATCATCATTTTGAGTCGCCCCTCTCGGTGAAGATCCGGACGGAAATAGCTGGAAACACGCTTGCGCAAGTTTTTTGCCTTCCCTACATAAAGCAATATCTCCGATCTGTCGTAATAGCGGTAAACGCCCGGACCCTCGGGCAAAACAATTTCAAGCTGACGGAATTCTTCGGGGCGCACGCGACAAAAATAAGGCACAACTTTATTCTCTTTTTTTTGTTTTAATCGTAACGCGTTGTTTAAAAAGCGCAAGAAGTTGAAACAGAATGATTGGCAATCAGTAGATTTGCCTGAAGTGCTTCATGAACCGATTCAATCCATGCCCGCATCATCCAAGTCCAACATGATTCATAAGTCAGCCTGGCACAAGCACAACCGACAAATGCTCATCGCTGGTCCGTGTAGTGCCGAATCGCCGCAACAATTTTCAGAGACCATTCAAGGGATCTTGCCAGCCCAACCTGATTTGATTCGGGCGGGCATCTGGAAGCCACGAACCAAGCCCGGTCAATTCGAGGGCCTGGGGGCGGCAGCGCTCGAATGGACCCAAGACATTGCGAAACAAGCCGGTGTACCGCTGATGGTGGAGGTCGCTTCGGCAGAGCATGTTGGAATGGCAGTGGAGGCGGGTATTCGACACGTTTGGTTGGGTGCCCGTACCACGGTGAATCCATTTCTGGTACAGGAAATCGCCTCCGCATTGGAGGGCACCCCGATGGCCGTTTTGGTCAAAAATCCGGTGAGTCCCGACATCGAACTGTGGTCGGGAGCCATCGAGCGACTCCTCAAAGCCGGTATCGAACGGGTGGGTGCGGTACACCGGGGATTTAGCGGCTATGGTCGTACCCTCTACCGCAATCATCCTTCCTGGGAAATCCCGATAGAGTTAAGGCGCCGCTATCCCGATATGCTCATCCTGTGTGATCCCAGTCACATCGCCGGCGATCGCCTACTCGTGCCCGAAGTGGCGCAAATGGCCCTCGATCTGGAGTTCGACGGACTCATGGTCGAGTCGCATATTAGCCCAGATTCGGCATTATCCGACGCCAAGCAGCAACTCACTCCGAAGGCGCTGACCGAAATGCTGGGGCGATTGGTTCATCGCAGTCTCCAAAGTTCAGATGGTGTGGTAAACGCTCGGATAGAACAACTCAGGACGCAGATCGATGATGTCGATGCCCAAATCATATCGCTCCTACAGGAGCGAATGGCGCTGGTGGATGACATTGGTTCTGTTAAGGAAGAATTTGACATTACCATACTCCAACACGAACGTTGGACCGAAATTTTGAGGACGCGGCAAGCCTGGGCCACCGAACTGAATCCCGATTTTGTTCGGCAAATGCTGTTTCTTATTCACCAGGAAAGCATCGATCGACAAGCAGAACGATTTCGGTATGCCCGCGCATCTGAACAAGTGAATTAGGGTTATGATTCATGAGAACTACGCGCACCCGAACAAGTAGACGAAGGATATGTACAAAAGTTACCATACACTGCACCCGCTGATTCAGCCCAAGAACACAGCCGATTGGATCGTCAAATGGCGCGACAAGTTGGCGCTGGACAAACTCATCGTGTTTTGTGACAGCAACACCCGATACCTGGCCCAACCCCTGGCGGAATCTGTTGATGCCCTATGCTGGGTTGTAGCGGCGGGTGAGGAACACAAGAACCTTCAACAGGCCGAGCGACTTTGGCAAGAATTGCGTACGGCATCGGCAAGTCGCAATACGGGATGGATTAACGTAGGCGGTGGCATGGTATGTGATCTCGGGGGATTCGTGGCATCCAATTACATGCGCGGCATTCCCTTGGTGAACATCCCCACAACATTGTTGGCGCAAGTCGACGCAGCCCTGTGCGGCAAAACAGCGGTGAATATGGGCCCCTGGAAAAATCAAATTGGCTCCTACTACTTCCCGGATGCGGTGCTGCTCGACCCGTCCATGCTCAAAACACTCCCGGCAGAGGAAGTGCTTAATGGAAAAGCAGAAATGTTCAAACATGGCCTCATCGAAGACATCGGGATCATCGATTATCTGGACAATCTGGCTCCCAATACGTTGCCCGGAATTAAGTGGGTGCGGCGTGCAGCGGAGGTCAAAATGTATTGGGCTGGGGCCGATCCCCATGAAAAAAATCACCGTAGGATATTGAATGCCGGACACACCGTGGCACACGCATTGGAGGCCTGGTACCTCGAACAGGGCCAGAGCATTCCGCACGGACAAGCCGTTTGGGCAGGTCTCCTTGCAGAGGGATGGCTGGCCGTGCAGGCTGGATTGGTGACCGAGGAGGGCGCACTGCACTGGATGTTAGACATCCCTCGGTTTGTGACGCCCAGGAAATGGCCTAAAACCGTTGATTGGTTGCCATGGATGGCCGGCGATAAAAAGAATAAGTCGGGCAAAATCGGATTCAGTTTGCCCACCTATCCAGGGAGTTGCCTGCTCGATCAGTATTTCAGCCCAAAGGAGGTCGGCATTCTGCTCAGAAAGTTTGACCTCAACACATGGCTGAGCTGAGTTTGCCTGAGGGTCCGTTGCCCATATTAAAAGGGGAGGTGGAGGTGCCAGGCTCAAAGAGCATCAGCAACCGCATCTTGATCATGAATTATCTGGCAGGTGATGCGCTGACCAGCATCCACGGTTTGTCGACTGCTGCTGATACAGTCCGCATGCAGTCGGTTTTGAATGCCTTAAAAGAAGCCAGTTCAGATGGAGAGGTAAAGGTTGGTGATGCGGGTACTGTTATGAGGTTTGTGCTTCCTTTGTTGTGCCTCACCCCTGGCACACACCGGATGACAGGCGCCGAACGGGCTCATGAGCGTCCAATTGGCCCGCTTGTAGATGCGCTTCGCCTTTTGGGTGCCCATATTCAATATCTGGAGCGGGAGGGCTGTCTTCCATTAAAGATTGAGGGAGGCTCTACGCTGCAGATGCCCCTAGGAATCGAAGTTTTACCCATCGATGCCAGCATGAGTTCACAGTTTGTATCGGCTTTGTTGCTCGTGGCGCCCTGTTTGCAAGGGGGACTGCGGTTGAGGGTATCTGCCCACACCGCTTCCCGTCCGTATCTTCACTTAACCATAGAGTTGATGCGTTTATGGGGGATTCATGTTGCGGTTTTTGGAGAAAGGGACATATCCATCATCCCGTCTCGCTACCATCCCCCGGCAAGGGTTGAGGTCGAACCTGACTGGTCGTCGGCGGCCTATTGGCTGGCATGGGCCGCCCTCATGCCCCAAACAGCCTTGTTTGTGCCGCGACT
>CAIVQI010000092.1 GCA_903908015.1 uncultured Bacteroidota bacterium | reverse complement strand
GTGTGTAAGTACCGCCGATCGCTACCAAAAGCAGCAGTGGCAGAGCCCAAGGTTTCAACTATTTTTCGCGCCAAAATGCATCCCACCCCTTCCACTTCAAGAAGCGACAACAAGCACACAAATTCCTTTTGCTGGTTGACATCCACATCGCTAAATTAGATTCTTTTTTCTGCTGCAGTTAGCCGACAAAATCTCTATTTATTTTTTGTTATTAATGAAATAGGCCGAAAAACCCCGTATTCCGTGACTTTCATCCCAGCACGACGCAACACATCCCCGAAACCGCTCGATTTTCATCAAGCCTATTCACTAAATTGGGACGCATCAATTAGCCTACCTCATCAGATGAATCGTTTATTTCTTGTCATACTTGTTTTATTCTTCTGTTCGGTTGGTTTTCATCCGAAAAACGCGCGTGCTCAGTGTGTTTTGAGTGGACTCATACGCGATGCCCATACGAAGCAGGCGCTTTGGGGAGTGGGTATTCAATCTTCAGATGGTAGAGGAGGAATCAGCGACCGTGAAGGTAAATTCAGCTGGAACTTCTTGACAGACTCTTCCGTGAGCTTAAAATTCTCTTTTTTAGGCTACGAAGCCCAGCAAACCACGATTCAAAAGCCTTGCTCCGAACGAATCCCACTAGACATTCAGCTCAGACCGCAAAATCAAGAATTGAACCCCATTATCGTGACAGCTGGCCGTACGGAGCAAGTGCTGAGTAGGGCTCAAGTTTCAACAGGCGTGCTACAAATCAAAGATCTGACGGCGAATAATTCCGTAACACCTGACGATGCGCTTAACCGCTCACCTGGCGTGCATGTCATCCGTGGTCAAATCTCCGTTCGTGGAAGCAGTGGTTATACACTCGGTGTCGGAAGTCGCGTGATGATGCTCCTCGATGGTTTACCCATGCTTACCGCGGAAAGCAGTGAAATCCTTTGGAATTTTTTGCCCATCGAAAACACCGCACAATTGGAGGTCATAAAGGGGCCGGGCTCAGCCCTCTATGGTTCTGGTGCACTGGGTGGGGTCATCAACCTCAGAAGTGTGTTGCCTGGTGATCGTACCGTTACGGAAATCACCGCATTTGGCGGTCGTTTTGATCGCCCGCCCCGCTACCATAGCGACCCTTGGGCGGGCGGACCAACACCAGGAAAAATGGGCCTAAGCGTCTCTCACCGTCAGCGTTTTGGGCGCACAGACGTGGTCGCCTCCCTCAATGCGGTATCCGACGATGGGTACCGGGTTGGAGAACCCAGTCGCCGCTTACGGGGCACCCTCCACCTGCGCCAAAAATTAGGAAAGGGGTGGACAGCAGGTCTGCATGTGAGTCACCTGATCGATTCTACACGACTCTATACCTTTTGGGAAAGCGACAGCAACGCATTTATGCCCTATCCGGGCAGTACCAACCCGCAGCTCAACCACCGCACCATGGCCGACCCTTATGTGGAATACACGGGGAATCGGCTCAGTTTTAGCCTGAAAAACAGATTTTATAGAAGTTATACCAATTACAACAATGAAGATTTTGGATTGGGCTTGATGTATTACAGCGAGGCACAAGGCCGTTATCGACCAGGTGGAGGTCTTGGGCGTCACTTGGCCATTACTGCAGGAATGGTTCAGCAAACGGGTCAAATCCGCAGTGATCGATTGTATGGAAACCAGCAAACCATTAACCGATCGCTCTACGCACAGGCTGATTGGCATCAAGGCCGGTTGGAGGCCAGCGTAGGTGCACGTAGCGAATGGTTTTTGGTGAATGGCACCCAAAAGCTGTTTCAGCCCTTGTTTCGTGGCGGCCTCAACTTCGCGTACAGTGCTTCGGGCAACCTAAGGGCTTCTGCTGGTCAGGGCTTCCGCAGTCCATCCGTCGCTGAAATGTATTCCAACACCTTCGTGGGAACAGTGCGCTTGGCCAGCGACCCCAATCTAGGTGCCGAACTGAGTCGATCCATCGAGTTGGGCATCCACCAACGGATCAACCTGGGGAAGGTGCAGGCTTATGTCGACCTGGCCTGGTTTCAAACGCGTTACGACAGCATGATTGAGTATAGTTTTGGGGTATATATTCCGCAGGTCTGGGACAGCCAGGATTCCATCTGGCTCAGTGAAGGCAACTTGGGTGCCATTGCCCAAAAATATGCCCGATTTCAGCCGGCCAATATTGTTGAGGCCAGAATTACCGGCCTGGAAGCGGTAGTAGGTGCCTCCGGACGATGGGGACATTGGGGTATTCGGTGGCAAGCAGGATACACATATACCTTACCCATCAACCTAAAACCATCGACCGATCCCCGAGCCGATACGAGCGGATTATCGGTGCTGGTTGATCTGCGCAAGTACCTGAAGTATAGATACCTCCACCTGCTGCGTACGGATCTGTCCGTTGCGTGGAAATCCTGGTCGCTCGGAATCAACACACGCTACAACAGCGTAATCCTGAACATCGACGAGGATTTCTACCGATTTATGCCCGGACTGATAGACTACCGCATCAATAGCATTAAGGGTGATCTCTTAACCGACCTTCGGATAGGTAGACAGGTTTATGGCAACTGGCGGCTTAATGTGGTCATCAGGAACCTGGGCAACCGCAGTTGGATGCCCTTGCCCGGAAACATAGGCGAACAGCGCAACCTTATCCTGCAACTGACAGGCCGCATTTAAACATCCAAATACCAGCTCAATCGAAGGATTGTTTCATCTCAATCAAATGCCCGTACCCGCATGAAAAAGAAATCGTTAAGGACATCCTCTTCGGAAATAACGCATAAATATGTCATGTTCAACCCGTTCGGCCTGTTGTTCCTTGCCATACTTTGGCCATGCTGCACTGCTCATTGGGCCTGTGCACAGCAATCCCCTACGGGTCAACGATTCAAGCTATACGGAACAGTGAGGGAAGCTGCCGGACAGAAATCACCCTTGATTGGGGTGAATGTATGGGTGCAAGCCGTTGCGCCACAGGCATCACTTGGCACAACCACAGATGCACAAGGTCGCTATGAACTCTTGCTCCCACAAGGCCAGTATGTGATCCGGTTTAGCTATGTTGGCTTTGAAAGCCAATCGTTGCAAGGGGAAATCAGCCAAAACACCACCATCGACGTGGCCTTACGCCACTCAGCCGACGAATTATCGGCTGTCGTGGTGACTGCAGGCAGGTTCGAGCAAAGGACTGAGGAGGTGACGGTGAGCATGGAGGTCGTTCGACCATCGGCCCTCCATCGCAATGCCATCACCCGATTTGATGATGCCCTCGATCGCGTGCCTGGGGTGCAAATGGTGAATGGCCAATTGAATATTCGGGGAACAAGCGGTTTCAGCTACGGCGCTGGTAGTCGGGTTCAGGTTTTGGTCGACGATATGCCCTTGCTGGCCGGAGATGCGGGTGATGCAAAATGGAGTTTCATCCCTATCGAAAATATATCCCAAATTGAAGTGGTGAAAGGTGCAGCCTCGGCCCTCTACGGCAGCGCTGCTCTGGGTGGTATCATCAACCTTCGTACGGCCTACCCCACCGAAACACCGCGAACAGAGGCTCAATTATTCAGCTTTCTCCACGATGCCCCAAGAGATTTCTTTAAAACTCCCTATCGGAGATCAGACGGTCGAAACCAGTCGGGTTTGGGGCTATTGCATAGCCGGCAAATTGGTCGAAACGACCTCACGATTGGTGTTTTTGCAGTGAATGATGAGGGTTATAGAATCGGTGAATTTAGTCGACGCATCCGCGGAAACATCCATTGGCGCCATCGTCTGGGTGAACGGGTCAGTTTCAGCCTAAGCACAAACGCCATGACCGATACCTTTGGCAATTTTTTCTTTTGGGAGAACGATACGCTGGCCTTCTTTCCTTCTCCAGGCACCAATGACAACCAACGCTCGATGCGCTGGACACTCGATCCGTGTATTTACTATTATGGATTGAACGGACAAAAAACCACGCTGCGCAACCGTTATTATCTCACCGACAACAGGGGTGATAGTTCCAGAAATACGAGAGGAGAAGTTTATTTCACCGAACTTCAACACCAGCGCAACATACTTCCTGGCCTTGTTGCTACGGCTGGTCTCCTGCATCAATACAACTTTGTGAACAGCGGCATACTGTATGGTCTGCGCAGCAGCCGAAATCTAGCTGCTTATGTACAGGCTGATCACAAAATCGGGCGGTTCAATTACTCTTTGGGCTTGCGCATCGAACAATTTGTGATCGATAGCAACCCACCATTGCGTTATCCAGTCGTTCGACTGGGTCTCAATTATCGCGCAGCGTCATTTACATGGCTCCGGGCTTCTTTTGGTCAGGGTTTTCGCACGCCATCCATTGCCGAGCGCTATGTTCGTGGCGCAGCCGGACCAGTAGCGGTTTTTCCTAACCCGAGCCTTTCCACCGAAACAGGTTGGAGCGCCGAGACCGGCATCAAGCAAATCTGGAAATGGGGAGCATGGACTGGCCTGACTGATCTTGCCCTTTTTTGGACGCAATACTTTAATATGATAGAGTTTCGCTTTGGCTTCTACCCCCAAGGTGCTGGTTTTCAAGCCCGAAATTTAGATAACCGATCGAGTATGATCCGAGGAATCGAATTGACCACGGGTGCCACTGGTTCGTGGCGTGGATTCAAGTTCAATGGTCAGCTGGGATACACCTATATTCAACCGATCGAGTGGTATCAGCCCATACCTGATCGGCCAGACATTTTATTGAAGGAAGATCTAAAATACCGTACCCCCCATGTATTTCGTTCGGATGTAACCCTGAGGCGCGGGCGATTTGATGCAGGCTCGAACCTTCGATTCAATAGTTTTATGACGGCCATCGATACAGAATTTGAAACCTTGATTTCTGGTGTAGCACCCTTTCGTACCCGTCGCGCATCAGGCGATCTGATCATCGACCTAAGAATGGGTTACGACTTGCGACATGATATTAACATCAGTGTTCTGGTTCGGAATGTAGGCAACCGCGATTATATGATTGTTCCCGGTAACATTGGCCCACCTCGTACTTGGGGCATTCAATTACGCTACAGCGGAACAGAATAGATCGTTACTGAATGCTCCGAAACGTACGGTTGAACCGAATTTTGTTGAACAGAGATTTGCTGTAGTCGAGGCTGAGCCAAACAAATACTGCCTTGCCCACGACGTGATCTTCGGGTACAAAACCCCAATAGCGCGAATCGAGGCTATTATGGCGGTTATCGCCCATCATCCAGTAATAGTCCATCCGGAAAGTATACCCATCCGCAGGTTCATCATTGATGTACACCATTTTGTCTTTTACCTCGACCTTCTGCTTCTCGTAAACCTCGATGGCCCTTCGGTAAATGTGGATGTTGTGCATGTCTAAAGGCATACGCATGCCCTTGGCGGGAATCACTATGGGGCCGTAGGAATCGAGGTTCCAAGGATAGTGCTCATGATGGGGGAAAACCTCTTCCGTGTACTCTCCCAGCGGCATAACATAAGGTTCGAGGATGCGCACATTGCCAAATTGCTTCATTTTATCCGCATTCTCTTCTGTGAGGTTGAACATAAAGTCACCTTGCGCAGAGAAGGCGCCTCCTTCGGTTACATCCATCTTTTCGAGTGTCTTCGGGTTAAAACCACTTCCATCGGTTCTCACCACAAAGCGATGCTGTAGTCCCTTGGGCCGATCTATGGCCTTTCCGTTGATGTAGACCATTCGGTTGCGAATGGCCAAGGTATCGCCAGGGATTCCTACACAGCGTTTGATGTAGTTGTCGCGCCGGTCAACGGGGCGCCAATCCTCCATCGGATAATTGAACACGACGACGTCGTTGTTTTTGATCTTACTAAATCCTGGTAATCTCCTGTATTTCCATTGAACACCGTCGATATATGACTTTATGTTCAACAAGGGCAAGGTATTGTGTGCCAAAGGGAAAGCAACGGGTGTCATCGGCAATCGGGCCCCATAACTCATCTTACTCACAAACAGAAAATCACCTACCATGAGGCTCTTCTCCATGGATGGGGTGGGGATCGTGTAGGCCTCTATGGCAAAAGTTCGGATCAGGCCAGCGGCGACCAGAGCAAAAACAATGGCCTCGATCCACTCCCGGGTGGCCGATTTCTTACGTGCTTTGGATGGGCTACGTTTCCAAAATTTCCAATTCATAATTTTGATTTAATGGACTTTTAAGCGGTATCGCAAAAATGCATCGCAAAACGGCTTCGGCAGTTTGCCACCACCTGCGATGTCCCCTTTACGGCAATATCAAACAGTGAACAATCAAGCATCCTCATATTTTAAAGTTGCCTCACATCCATAGTGTTCTTGGTGATCCGTAGATGGCTCATTGCGGGTTCGGCGGCAGCGCACTGGAGTCTGGCGTGACACCCAAAACAGATGATTCAATACCCACACCATGTTCGTAGACCAATCCACCACCCAACCAACCCGTGTAGAGCATCAGCACCGTTGCCAACAACATGACACCAAAAAAAATACTCAGCTCACGATCCTGCATGCTTTTCCTGCGCATCACCCCCCACATGGCCAAAACAGGAAGGAGCCACGCCTGAACATAGCCCATGGTTTCGTGCTGCTCAATGGCTTCATGTATTTCAGCGCTTAGCTCGCCTGCAGCATCCTCGGCCCAACCACCACTGAGGGCAGATAGGAGTGCGCCTAGTGCAGCGCCTACGAGCAAAAATCGACTAAATAACAATAATGAAGGATGTTTTCGCCACCAAAACAACACATGGGCTACCAAAGCCGTTACCAAAAGGGCTATGGGAAAATGTACGAAAAATGGATGGAGGCGCCCCAGCATATCAACCCATAAATTTGGATAAATCCAATCCAGGAATATTGGGAATTAATCCCTCGGTGGCCTGTTTAAACTCTGATTTATAGGTTCGGTGGGCTTCCTTGAGGGCATCATTAACAGCGCTCAAGATTGCTGCTTCTAGTTCTGTGGGCGACAAGTTTTGATGGGCATCAGGCGTAATCCGCACTTCCCTAATGTGTTTGTTGGCCGAAGAAACAACCATTACACCACCACCGGCAGCTGCTGCGCTCACTGAGATTCCGTCGCACTTGGTTTTGACATCCTCGACAGCTTCCTTCAGCTTGCCGATTTTGTCCATCATTCCGAATAAGTCGAACATATTGGTATTTTGCCTTAAATATAGCCAAAATCTATAGCCAAATTCTAGTTGGTCAATGTGCGGGAACTGGTTTGGGCAAACCAAAACGATCCGCCAACGAGAATAGTTGATCCATGACAGCTGGTGTGAGCGGTATGCCTGCAGACATCCTTTGCTCGTGAAATTGTAGTTCTGGTTCACCTGGAACGAGTACGGGCTGACGGGCATCCACCGGAACACAGCTTTTGAAACGCTCAATCCACCGTTCTATTGCAGCAAAATACTGATCGGCCTGCGAAATGCATCGACCCGGATGGCCCCAAAAATATGTCCGATTCCGTGCCCTGGAGGATTTTCTGGCATAGGTAAAAACGAAACAAAGGGGGGCACCCATGGTCCAAATCCTGCGCCCGACAGTACGCCTGACAACAAATCTACCACACTGCCCAAGGCATAACCCTTATGGCCAGCCTGCTTGCCTACGCTGCCCAACGGGAGAAGGCTCCCCCCTTCCCGAAGTACATGGGCTTGAGTGGAGATCTCACCCATGGGGTCCAAGGCCCAACCTTCTGGGATTGGTTCACCCTTTCGCTCAGCTATTTCTAATTTTCCATTGGCAGCGGCTGAGGTGGCTGTGTCAACTACAATGGCTGGATAACGACCCCCTGGAAATGCCCAGCACATTGGGTTGGTGCCCAACATCCTCTCGCGTCCGCGGGTAGGCACCACGAGTGGACTCGCATGGTCATACTCCATCCTATCATATTGTGGGGAAGGGCGCGCATGGCATGGTAGGCCGCGATTCCATAGTGATTGGAATGGGATACTGTGACGACCGATGAACCCACTTCTGCTGCTTTTTTGATGGCGAGGTCCATGGC
>CAIVQI010000091.1 GCA_903908015.1 uncultured Bacteroidota bacterium | reverse complement strand
GTCTGGCTCCCGGACAGTGGCAACCATCAATCTGCACTGCAACAAATTCGTCACCGCCTCAGTTATTATGGTGGTGTGGGCCTCCTGGCGGGTGCAAGTACCATCACCGATTGGGGCATGAACCCGCCGGATCGACCCGCTTTAAGACGTATGGCAGGTGGCCGTGGCTATACCGCCCACAACTCTGCACTATGGTTGAAAAACGGGGAAGCCTTGGGTGTTTATCATAAATCGAAATTGGTCGCAGGCGTTGAGAAGCTACCCTACCCAAACTTTTTCGGTCTACTGAGTCGATTAACAGCGGTTGACCTGGGCGGGATGAGCGGACAACTCGGCGCGCAAGAACAACGTTCCGTTTTCACAACTGGCACCCTTCGGGTGGCGCCTGTCATTTGTTATGAGTCGGTTTTCGGTGATTACACCACAGAATACACCCGCGGTCCGAACGGAGCAAACCTCATCGCCATCATCACCAATGATGGTTGGTGGGGTGAAACAGACGGGCACCGACAGCATTTGGCCTATGCACGCCTGCGTGCCATAGAAAACCGACGATATGTGGTGCGTTCTGCCAATACGGGCATTTCTGCAGCCATCAATGCCCGTGGTGATGTACTGCAACAGCTCCCCTGGTGGAAACCCGGATGGCTGCGGGTTCGGGTAGCCCTCCATCATGAGCAGACTTTTTATATGCGGTATGGCGACTACCTTGGCCGCCTCGGTTGTTTCTTGTTTGCCCTACTCGTACTCGCTTCCTGGGTACAAACGAAATCGCATCAAAGGCGACGATCATGATCCATCAGGGAATATTTAGTTGATCATCTTTCCGCCACATTGAACTCCTGCCCAACCTACATTGAACTCCTGCCCAACCTACATTGAACTCCTGCCCAACCTATATTGAACTCCTGCCCAACCTATATTGAACTCCTGCCCAATCTCTCCCTATATGAGCCACGACATCCTGATCCGAAACCCGAACCTACTCGAACAAGTGCTCCAGGTGGCGCATCCCGTGGCTGAATTCCAACGCCACGAATGGTCGAACTTCAACCGCAATGCCATTGAATATAAAGGGGCGCATGATCTGGTGAGTTATGTGGACCGAACCGCTGAGGAGATGCTTGTAGCTGGTTTGTCAAAGCTTCTTCCTGAAGCGGGCTTTCTTACCGAAGAGGGAACAGTCGAACAAAGCCGTCGCCCGCTCATGTGGGTGGTAGATCCCCTCGACGGCACCACCAACTTTGCCCACGGACTGCCCTTCTTTTCCATCAGCATTGCCCTCTTGTTAGACGGAACCCCTTTGTTGGGCATAGTATGGGAACCGATTCGACATGAACGCTTTACGGCTGTGGCGGGTCAAGGATGCCGTCTTAACGGACAAAATATTACGGTATCGCCAACCACCATCCTTGATCATGCCCTCCTGGCTACTGGTTTTCCTTACGAGAAATACGACCGGGTCGATGATTACCTGCCCGTACTCAAAAGAATGATGACCGAAAGCCGGGGCGTTCGGCGCCTTGGCAGCGCTGCCTTGGATCTGGCCTATGTGGCTTGCGGTCGGTTTGACGGCTATTATGAATATAATCTAAGTCCGTGGGATGTGGCTGCCGGGGTGTTGCTCGTAACCGAAGCGGGTGGAAGGGCAAGCAATTTTTCCGGGGATGCGAATGCCATTTTTGGCCGGCAAATAGTAGCCGCCAATGAGAAACTTCATGCGCAATTGTTGGAACGCCTCGAACCCCTTCGCTAAGATCATGTTTGGGGTTGATGCCTAGGCGAGATTTATGCCCCGGCGGGTTTCATGCTTCAACCAGGATTATGCCTCAACGAGGCTGATATCTGGGTCAACCAGAATCCGTCCACAGTGTTCGCAAACGGTGATTTTTTTTCGCAGTCGAATGTCCATTTGTCGCTGCGGTGGAATGTGGTTAAAGCAACCCCCACATGCGTCACGTTCGATCGCAACAACCGCAAGACCATTGCGGGCATTGCCACGGATCCTGGAATAAGCAACGAGCAAACGTTCCTCCACATGCGTCATGGCCTCTTTGGATTTCTCCATCAACTCCTTTTCTTCCTTCTCTGTATCCGCCACAATACCACCCAATTCTGTCTTCTTAATCTCAAGGTCTTTGTAGCGCTCGGTTAGCAAATCACTCACCCCTTGCATCTGTTGGCTCGCTAATTCAACAGCGGTGTTCTGTTCGGCGATGCGCTTGTTGGCTATTTCGATGTCCAGGCCCTGCAATTCAATTTCCTTGCTGATGGCGTCATACTCACGGCTGTTTTTGACCCCCATGATTTGCTGTTCATAGCGTGTCTTCAGCGTACTGGCTTCATTCAATTTAGCTTGCCAATCAGAGATCAATCTTTTTAATCCATTCAATGTCTCATTGAACTTCTCCATGCGGGTTTCCATACCCGCGATTTCGTCCTCCAAATTCTTCACCTCTTGAGGTAATTCACCGCGTAAGACACGCAGGTGGTCAATTTGTGAGTCAATCTGCTGAAGATGATAAAGCGCGCGGAGTTTTTGTTCGATGCTTTGTTCCATGTCGGTGTTTGACAGTTTCGGTGGCTACAATCGGATCCTACAAATAGGAAACCGGGTTGGTTGGGGTCTCCGAAATGAGGACCGCAAAGTTAGTGAATTCCTGCGACAAAATTTCAGCAATAAGTTGGGGAACAAACTGCTCTGTTTCGTAGTGTCCCAAATCTGCAATCACGATGCGCTGATCGGCCTCGAAAAACTCATGGTATTTGAAATCGGCCGTAAGAAATAGGTCGGCCCCCGCCGAAATCGCATCAGGCAATAAAAAGGAGCCCGAACCGCCACAAATAGCGATGCTTCGCACGGGTCGACCCAACAATTTAGTATGTCGGATCATCCCGCCAAAAATTGATTTGATTTGATGCAATACCTGTCCTTCATCCATAGGTTCTGGCCATTCAGCCAGCCAACCCGCACCATATTCCGACACTTTATTGTCTAGTTTCAGAATATTATAAGCCACCTCCTCATAGGGATGAGCTTTAGCGAGGGCTTGAAGTACGCCCGACTCGATCCAGTATGGGTAGATCAGTTCGATGCGCATCTCATCAACCCGTTCCAGTTTTCCAATTTCTCCTGAAAACGGACCAGCCCCTTTCTCTGGTTGAAAGGTTCCCTCGCCCCTGAGGTTAAAACTTGCATGCGAATAATTACCCAGCCATCCCGCACCTGCGTCAAATAAGGCCTCACGAACAGATTCTGCATATTCAACGGGCACAAAAGTGGTCAACTGTCGCAATACCCCTGGCATTGGACGCAG
>CAIVQI010000090.1 GCA_903908015.1 uncultured Bacteroidota bacterium | reverse complement strand
TTTATAGACACTGGACTACAGCTGCAGGATCCGGCGGTTTTCGCAGATATGACGCGCTACACCGAGCTCACCAGAACCTACCGCGAACTGGAAAAATTGGTTCAGGCGTTTGAGTCATACGAAAACCTGCAATCGAATATCGCCAATAGCCGCAGGATTTTGGCGGAGGAAAGCGATCCTGAATTTCAGGAATTGGCCCGTCAGGAGTTGTTGGCTTTGGAAGAACGACTACCACAACAAGAACTTGAATTGCGCCTGCTTTTGGTGCCACGAGATCCAGAGGATGACCGCAACGCTCAATTGGAAATTAGGGCTGGAACGGGGGGTGATGAGGCATCATTGTTTGCCGGAGATTTGGCGCGGATGTACACCCGCTATTGCGAAAAAAGGGGTTGGCAGATTCAGGTCTTGGATATGAATGAGGGCACTGTGGGTGGATTTAAAGAAATTATTTTTAAGGTAAGTGGCCCGCAGGCCTATGGCACATTGAAATATGAATCGGGGGTGCACCGGGTGCAAAGGGTGCCCGATACAGAGGCGCAAGGTCGCATTCACACTTCAGCCGCCACCGTGATGGTCATGCCCGAAGCAGCCAGTTTTGATGTGGTGGTAAATCCGGCTGATGTGGAATTGCAAACCAGTCGGTCTGGTGGGGCAGGCGGACAAAACGTGAACAAAGTGGAAACGAAAGTGCAGTTAACCCATAAACCAACGGGTATCGTGGTGACCTGCCAAGTGGAGCGCTCGCAATTGGCCAACCGCGAAAGGGCCATGGAAATGTTGAGAAATCGGCTTTATGAACTCGAATTCAACCGCAGACAGGAAGCCGACCAGAGCAAGCGACTCAGCTTGGTGAGCAGTGGCGACCGTTCGGCTAAAATCAGAACCTACAACTACCCCCAAAGCCGGGTTACCGACCACCGCATTGGCATGACCCTTTATTCACTCGATACTTTCCTTAGTGGCGATATCCAAGACATGATCGATGCCCTGGAGTTGGCCGAGAATACAGAAAAGATGAAATCGGGGGTTTAGGCAGTCTGCATTCCCCACTTCATTCAACGCCTGTTATTGATCTGCACCTTTACTAGATTACTGGTATTATGGATGCGCAGAAAATAAATGCCATTGGCCAAATCGGTCAATTTGGGGGAGAAACGCTCTTGCTCGATGGTTTGTGTCGCCACAACCCGGCCCGAGGGCTCAACACACTCAAGGGTTCGGCCGATCCATTCAACCGGAACCTCAACTTTTGATTCACTGTTGACCGGATTCGGGTAAACCTTCAACCTAATGTTCGTGTCCGATTCATGAGGTAATGATGTCGTATTTCGCGGGGCGATTTTTACAATTCTATGGGTGTAGGGTTGGGTATTGCTCCAGGAATTTCCGTTGGTGGCCAAATAAAGATTACCAGCAGGATCTGCACATACATCCCTTAAACGACCGTACCAATTGGTGAGGTACTGAACCTCTGACACCACTACTCCCGTGTCATTTTGAAGGCTGAGCACATACAAACGCGCATTTTTTAGGGCAGTGAGGAGAATTTTATTGCGAAATACTGGAAGCGCGCTGCTGCTGTACCACATCATTCCCCCCGGCGCCATGGTGGGTGTCCATGCGATCATCGGTTCGCGCACATTGTTTTGCGCACAATATTGGGTTTCGGTCGGCTGGTCGCAAAAACCCGCGACCGTTGGCCAGCCATAATTGCCCCCAGGTGTGAGTACATTCACCTCATCATCGGTCGTAGGACCATGCTCAGAGATGTAAACCTTACCATTTAAGGGATGATGAAACATCCCTTGCGCATTGCGGTGTCCATATGTGTACACGAGGTTACCCGGGAACGGATTATCTGCGGGCACGCTCCCATCAGGCCGCATACGAAGTACTTTGCCTGGCAACTGCTGGAGATTGAGCGGGGCCGATTGGATTTGCGCATCACCGGTGGTCATCAGCAAACTTCTGTCGGGCAAAAACAAGAGTCGGCTTCCATTATGTGTTGTATTCCCAGGAATGTCGTTGAGTAGAACTACCGGGCTTGAAAGCTGTCCACCCACTTCACTATATGTATACCGAACCAATCGCTCACGAATAGCGCTGCCGGTTAGGTAAGTATAAACCAGGTACATCCATGGCGTATCAACAAAAGATGGGTAGAGGGCCATTCCCAATAGTCCGGATTCACCCGAGGCCTGGCAATCCGTGAGTGTGAGCAACACCTGTTGTTGACCTGTTTGTGGGTTCACCCGACTCACCCGACCAAAACGCTCGGTCATCCAAATGTGGTTATCGGGACCCCAAATGATTGTCCAAGGTATATCAATGCCTGAAATAACCGTGGAGGTGTCGACCAAGGTGCCGCCGATGTTGACTTGTGCATACAAGTTTTGGGTATGCATCACTGAGAGCCATACCCCGAAGATAACCGCTAAAAATCTAGCCATAACACTTTACATTTTAACACCCATTGAATCCTTGTGCAAAAATAAACCGCACATACCAATAGACAAGCCCTTATTTTTGTTGAATGATGCATACCTACAACGAAGTAATGGACCAGCGGCTGGTGGGGGTGATCAAGGGATTGATCATGGATGCTACCCGCAAGGCCAATTCGGGTCACCCTGGAGGAGCCTTTTCTTCAGCTGATTTTGCTGCAATCCTTTTTAGAGAATACCTGAGGTTCGCCCCAAATCATCCCAAATGGCATAATCGGGACCGATTTGTTTTATCCGCTGGTCACGAATCGATGCTATTATATAGTCTGCTGCACCTGATGGGATTGCTTTCATTGGATGAAGTGAAGGCGTTTCGCCAGTTCGGCAGCCTCACGCCGGGTCATCCTGAGGCACACCTCACTCCTGGGGTGGAGGCCACGACGGGCCCGCTGGGACAAGGAATCGCCATGGCGGTGGGAATGGCGGTTGCACAGCAGCAGCAGGAGTCGGTATTGGGAACAGCTTTCGGTGGTCATCGGGTGTTCTGTTTGGTGGGCGACGGTGACCTTCAAGAGGACGTTGCCCTTGGCGCTTGTCAATTGGCTGGCCATTGGGCACTCCATTCATTGGTGGTCTACTACGACAAGAACGATCAGCAGATTTCGGGACATACAGGCCGGGTGAGCTCGGTCGATTTTCCAGCGCTTTTTCGCGCTATGCAATGGGAAGTTTTGGAAATCGATGGTCATGACCACAAGGCCATTCGGCAGAGTCTCGACTTCGCCTGCAACCGGAGTGCAGGCAAGCCGCTGCTCATCATCGGGCAGACCATTATGGCCAAGGGTGCGGCCACCATGGAAGGCAGCCACAAAACCCACGGCGAACCGCTGAAAACCGACGAAATCGCTGCCACCAAAGCGCGTCTTGGCCTGGATCCTGCTGAATTTTTCCAAGTACCGCGAGAAATCGAGGACTATTTTCAGTCCAATCTCCTTACATACAATGACCAAGCGGAGGATTGGAACAGAACCATCGCCAAATGCAAGAATGAAGATGCAGCGTTTCGGCTGATTTACGACCAGTACTTTGCCGAAAAGCCGATAGATTTGGATGTAGTAGCCTCCCCACCCGGCACCCAGGTGGCGACGCGTGTAACTTTTGGCAAGGCCCTGGAAGCGATGGGAAAAAATTCAACAGCCATAATCGGCGGATCAGCCGATTTGGAGCCCTCCAACAACACAGCGGCCTTTGCAGCAGCAGTCGGTGAATTCAGCCCATCGAACCGAAGTGGCCGAAACCTGGCATTCGGGGTACGGGAATTCCCCATGACGGCCATTGGCAACGGAATGGCGCTATACGGGGGATTTTTACCTTTTGGCGCTACATTTCTCACATTCAGTGACTATTCACGCAATGCGATTCGCATGAGTGCGCTGATGGAACTTCCCGCGCTGCATGTGTTCACTCATGACAGCATCTTTCTGGGCGAAGACGGCCCAACCCATCAATCTGTGGAGCATCTGATGAGCCTTCGACTCATTCCACAATTGCAGGTATGCCGACCGGCAGACGAGCGGGAAACCCTCGCCTGCATGCGAATCTGGGGTCGTGGCGGAAAGCGGCCCATGTTGTTGGCCCTTACCCGGCAAGCAGTACCCGTATTGGAAGGCCCAGTCGCGGTAGAGCGTGGCGCTTATGTGTCTTATGATACAGATGCCGTTGACACTGATCGGCCCATCGGCCTCATGATCTACGCCAGCGGTTCCGAAGTTTGGGTGGCGCGTGACGCTGCACTCCGAATAAGCCAGATCAGGAATATTAGGGTACAAGTGGTGTCTGTTGTGTGTTGGCTCTGGTTTGAAGAACAAGACAAAGAATACAAGGAGCTTATTCTTCAAAATAGTGTACTCGCCCGGGTTTCTATCGAGGCAGGAAGCACCCTGGGATGGCAACGATTTACCGGGATGGATGGATTGAATATCGGTGTGGATTGTTTTGGTCACTCTGCCCCTGCAGAGGCACTGGCGTCCCATTTTGGGCTCTTGCCGGAACAAGTGACACAGCGGATTCTCGAATACCTCAACCCGTTGAGTACTTGAAATCTGACCGCTGGGGCTTTTTTTTACTGGGGGCCCTAATGGCCCTCCCATTGCTCCCCGAATTTTTGGTGGGCTATGTTCTGATCTCATGGTTCGTTTGGCGAATTTATAGTGGTCACTTAACATGTGCTTTTCTTCAAATTCCCAGATCCTTTGCTTTAATCCTCCCCTACTTTGTTTGGTACCTCTGGCGCTGGTCCGCTACAGGCTGGACCGTTGAGGGGGGACGT
>CAIVQI010000089.1 GCA_903908015.1 uncultured Bacteroidota bacterium | reverse complement strand
TACGCGCGTCGGCCGCTTTGCGTGAACCCTCTTTGGGACCCGTGTTTGGTATGAAAGGCGGTGCCACCGGAGGAGGTAGGGCGCAGGCCATTCCGATGGAAGACATCAACCTACACTTTACGGGCGACATATACGCCATAGAGCGTGCCCACAACTTGCTGGCGGCAATCATCGACAATGCACTTCATTTTGGTACGGCACCGGGTGGACTCGACGCTCGGTCGGTACTCTTCCGCCGTGTTATCGACCTCAATGACCGCGCCCTGCGCTTTGTGAATGTTGGACTGGGGGGCAAGACGAATGGCGTGCCCCGCGAAACGGGTTTCGACATCACTGCCGCCTCCGAAATCATGGCGATTGTTTGCCTGTCGCGCGATGTGCAGGACCTTCAGTCGCGCCTCGACCGAATTCTGGTGGGTCAAGGCAAGGGCCGACCCGTTTTGGCAGGAGAATTGGGCGTCACCGGCGCCCTCGCAGCACTGCTTCGCGACGCCATCCGCCCCAACCTGGTGCAAAGTCTCGAGGGAAACCCCATATTGATGCACGGCGGCCCCTTTGCCAACATCGCACAGGGCACCAATTCGTTGTTGGCCACCTACGCTTCCATGAATCTGAGCGAGGTAACCGTCACCGAGGCCGGCTTTGGTTTCGATCTGGGGGGCGAGAAGTTCATCGACCTCAAGTGTCGCCAGGGCGGCATTTACCCCGATGCGGTGGTGCTGGTGGCCACCCTGCGCGCCCTGCGCTACCATGGCGGGCAGCCCCTAAAGTCGATCACCCAAGCCGATCCTGAAGCGCTGCGGAGGGGGACAGAGAACCTTAAACGGCACGTGGAAAACGCTCGCTTGTTTGGTTTCGACCCCGTGGTGGCCATCAACCGCTTTCACCTCGACACCCCCGATGAAATTCGCCTCCTTCAGGAGGTTTGTGGCGATTGGGGGATTCGCGCGGTGGTGTGCGACGCATGGGCACTAGGGGGCGAGGGGGCGGTGGAACTCGCTTCGGTGGTGCGCGAACGATTGCAAGGACCTGCACCCGAACAAAAATTTTTATATGATGCTGACGCGCCCCTGGTCGACAAAATCAACCGCTTGGCCACCACCTACTACGGTGCAGCGGAAGTGAGCATGAGTCAACTTGCTACCACTCGCCTGGCCTATTTTGAAGAGCACCTGGGCCGAAATTTACTGGTATGCATGGCCAAAACCCAGAAGTCGATTTCCGACGACCCGACCCTTCTCGGGGCGCCTTCCGGATATAAATTCCACATCCATGATGTACACATCAGCTCAGGAGCGGGTTATATCGTACCCTTAGCGGGTGAAATGATGCGCATGCCAGGCCTTCCCAAGGAACCCGCGGCCCACCACATCCGGGTGAACGAATCCGGACTCATTTCAGGGCTTTTCTAACTATCTTAGCAAATACCTGCCAAATAATCTTAATCATGGCATTGATCATGATGGGCGGCCTCATGGTAGCCAAAAAAGGCTCATGATCCTTTTTTTGTAATTTTCCTTCGTCAACCAGTTTTGAAGCGAGGAGCTAAATCACCAAAAGTGTCTCAAACCATTGAAAACACAGGGGCACCAGAAAGGGGTAAATCGGCATTACTCCACCGTAACACTTTTCGCAAGATTTCGGGGTTGGTCGACGTTGCATCCGCGCAGTATAGCGATATGGTAGGCGAGTAATTGAAGGGGGATAGAGCAAACCAGCGGGTTAAGCGATTCTGGCGTGTCGGGCACCTCAATGGTGTAGTCGGAAATGCGGCGCACTTCGGTATCGCCCTCGGTAACAATCGATATGATCTTGCCCTTCCGTGCTTTCACCTCCTGTATGTTGCTCACCACTTTTTCATACTGGGGGCCTTGTGTAGCAATAAATACCACCGGCATTTCCTCGTCGATCAGCGCAATAGGCCCG
>CAIVQI010000088.1 GCA_903908015.1 uncultured Bacteroidota bacterium | reverse complement strand
CGGCTAAACACAAGGGAATCGACCACTTTGCTGTGGACCGCCTTCTCAACACTAACGGCCCACCATATCGGAAGGGTCTACCCATTTGTCAAAATCCGCCGCATCCACAAGACCCAACTTCGTCGCCGCCTCCCGCAATGTTGTACCTTCTTTGTGGGCCGTTTTGGCAATGCGTGCTGCATTGTCGTACCCGATATGGGGGTTCAGGGCCGTAACAAGCATCAGGGAATTGTCGAGGTGCCGCTTGATCACCTCGTAGTTGGGGGCGATTCCCGCCGCGCACTTATCGCGAAACGACTGGCATGCATCGCCAATCAAACGAGCGCTCTGCAATACATTGGCCGCGATCATGGGCTTAAACACATTCAGCTCAAAATGCCCATTGCTGCCCCCGATACCCACCGCCACGTCGTTGCCCATGACCTGAGCCGCCACCATGGTCAATGCCTCCGGCTGGGTAGGATTCACCTTGCCTGGCATAATTGAAGAGCCGGGTTCATTGTCGGGAATAATGATCTCCCCGATACCCGAACGTGGACCGCTGCTCAGCATGCGGATGTCGTTGCCAATTTTCATCAAGGATACAGCCACGCGGCGTAACGCACCAGAAAGTTCCACCATGGCGTCGTGTGCCGCCAAGGCCTCAAACTTATTGGGCGCAGTGACAAATGGCAGGCCCGTCGATTCAGCAATTTTCTGGGCCACCACAGCGGCATACCCCTGAGGTGCGTTGAGTCCGGTACCCACTGCAGTACCCCCCAAGGCGAGTTCGGACACCGCCGTAAGGGCGTTGCGCAAGGCACGCATCCCCATATCCAATTGTTGCACATATCCACTGAATTCTTGTCCCAGTGTGAGCGGCGTCGCGTCCATAAAATGAGTGCGACCCGTTTTGACGATGGCATCAAATTCGGTGGCTTTATCGCTTAGGGTATTGCGCAGCGCCTCAATGCCGGGTAATGTACATTCCACCACCAGAGAATACGCTGCAATGTGCATGGCCGTTGGAAAAGTGTCGTTCGAGCTCTGGGAGCGGTTTACATCGTCGTTGGGATGCAACGCCTTCGTCGCGTCGGTCAGCGCCCCTCCGGAAAGCACATGGCCCCGGTTGGCAATCACCTCATTGCAATTCATATTGCTCTGGGTGCCCGAACCGGTCTGCCAGATCACCAGGGGGAACTGCTCGTCGAGCTGCCCGTCAAGAATCTCCTGGCATACACGAGCGATCAAATCCGCCTTATCGGCCGCCAAAACACCCAATTCCTGATTGGCACGAGCCGCCGCCCGTTTGAGGTGGGCAAAGGCATATATGATTTCGCGGGGCATACTGCCCTCCGGACCGATGGGAAAATTCTTGCGTGAGCGCTCCGTTTGGGCGCCCCAATAGACATGCGCCGGCACTTGCACCTCGCCTAAAGTATCCTTTTCGATGCGAAAGCCTGAATTCTCGTGTTTTACGTTCATTTGGGTTGATTTTTAAGATTTATGGCGAAAATTGGGTTTGCGCTTCTCCAAGAAGGCGCCAACACCCTCTCGAAACTCGTCGGTTTCAAACAAGCGGCCAAAACAATCGGTCTCCAGGGCGTACCCATCCACATCCGGACGGAAAAAATCATTCACCAGCGACATGCACCCTGCCACGGCTTGTGAACCCCGCAGGAACATCCGCTGCAAAATGGCATGGGCGCGAGGCAACAACTCCGACTGTTCCTCCACCACATGATTGGCGAGTCCGAGGCGGTGTGCTTCACCAGCATCAATGGGATCGCCCGTACAAAGCATCTCCAATGCCTTGGCTTTACCCACCAATTGCACCAGTCGCTGGGTCCCTCCATAACCAGGCACCAATCCGAGCGAAACCTCGGGTTGACCAAAACGGGCGGCTCGGGTGGCAATCCGGAGGTGACAAGCCATCGCCAATTCGCATCCCCCGCCCAAAGCAAAGCCATGTACCGCCGCCACCACGGGTTTAGGCGATTCCTCAATCCGGCGAAACAATGCTTGTCCGAAGGCCGACAAAGACCTGGCTTCTTCTGCCGAATAATGCGAAAACTCACTGATGTCGGCACCCGCAACAAATGCGCGGTCACCGGCACCGGTAATCATGACGCCATATACCTCCGAATCGTTCAATGCCCGCTGGAAACAATGGTCCAATTCGGCCAGAACCGCCTTATTCAGTGCATTCATTTTATCCGGGCGGTTAATGGTGATCTGGGCAATGCCCTCCTCTTTAGAAAAAAGTACGATTTCCATAGGTTACATTTTGTTTTTGGTGTCTCTGTGTGGGCGGCTATTCACATGATCCGGGCGGTCAACCAGCTTTTTATCGGGGACATTCAGGTCGAGGAACTCATTCAAGCGCGATAAATCCATATTCGGTATGATTTCCCCAAATGAGTTGATTCGGATGTCAAAACCCTGCAAATGTGGATTCAACTGGGGCTTAACCTCCTCCTTTTTCTTAGCCATGTCCCAATAGTTCTACTGCTTTGCGCAATCGGGCCACCACCGAATCGCGACCCATCAGCGCGCCCATTTCAAACAAAGCTGGGCCACCACCCTCGCCACTCAAGGCCAGACGAAACGCCTGCATCACCTGACCTGGTTTAAGTCCAGCCTCGCTCACTTTCGATTGAAAAACCTCCTCCAACTCCTTTGCCCCCATTGATTCTGCCCCTTCTAATGCTTCAGCCATTGAAAGAAAACAAGCTGGCACCGGGGCTTTCCAGCGCTTTTCCACAACTTCTGGGTCATACCGATGGGGGAATTCGAAGAAAAAAGCGCTCATTTGGGTGAAATCTCCCAATAGGGTTAAGCGTTCCTGCATCAACCTACAAACTTCTTCCAAAAACCCAGGCGATGGCGACCATCCCGCCGATTCTGCCTGTGGACGAACCAACACTGCGAGCTCAGCTGCTGATATTTTCCGCAGGTATTGTTGATTAAACCAGGCCAACTTCTGAAAATCATAGCGGGCGCCATGCTTATTGACCCGTTCCAAGCTAAACGCCTGCACCAATTCATCCATGCCAAACATCTCTCGGTTGTCGCCCGGATTCCATCCCAGCAAGGCCAGAAAATTCACGTAAGCCTCTGGGAAATACCCCGCTTCGCGGTAGCCTGCTGTGGTTTCACCTGTGTCTGGGTTTGTCCAGTTGATGGCATAAAATGGAAGGCCCAACCGATCGCCGTCGCGCTTGCTCAACTTACCATCACCATCAGGTTTCAGCAACAAGGGTAGGTGGGCAAACAGGGGCATACCGTCCTCCCAACCAAAAGCGCGGTACAACAATACATGCAGCGGGGTGCTGGGCAACCATTCCTCACCCCGAATAACATGGGTGATGTGCATCAGTCGATCGTCGACCACATTCGCCAGATGGTAGGTGGGCATTCCATCGCTCTTGAATAAGACCTTATCGTCGAGCTGGGAGGTATTCACCACCACCCAGCCACGGATAACATCTTGTACTCGAACCTCTTCGTTGCGGGGCATGCGAAAACGTATAACATAGGGGTCGCCAGCCTCCAATCGGCGATTGACCTCATCTGCAGGCAAGCTCAAGGAGTTTTTCATGTTCACCCTGGTGATGCTGTTGTACTGAGGAGATGCCGTTCCTGATGCCTTCATTCGGTCGCGCATTTCGTCGAGTTCCTGTTCCGTATCAAATGCATAATAGGCCGCCCCCTTCTCGACCAAGTCCATGGCATATTGGCGGTACATCAATTTGCGCTCGCTCTGTCGGTATGGGCCATAAGGCCCGCCAAGATGCACCCCTTCGTCGAAGGTAATACCACACCAGGCCAGCGAATCGATAATAAACTGTTCGGCTCCCTCCACAAAACGGGTCTGATCGGTGTCTTCAATCCTCAAAATAAAGGTGCCCCCTGTTTGTCGGGCCAACAGATAATTGAACAAGGCGGTTCGCACCCCACCGGGGTGTAAAGGTCCGGTTGGACTAGGAGCAAAGCGCAGGCGGGGAGGGGTACCCTGATTCATATACAGATAATTGCGGTGCAAAATTACGCGTGATGCGCCTCTTTTGTTCCACCCAACTCCTGTTTCATGGTTCTAAGTCGGGGTATTTAATGGGGATTTTATGGAGAATTCACTGCGCTCGGGATAATTCGGCGTACTTTTGCCACAGGTATGGGAATTTAATCTCCAAACCCTGAACATGTTGGCCCAGCCCTCCTCAACCCACCGATACTGGCCTTGGGCCGCTCTATTATTTTTGTCGTGTGTGTGGGGAAGCTCATTCATCCTCATCAAAACAGCCCTCACTGCGTTCACACCCGTTCAAGTAGGTGCTTTCCGCATTTCCGCAGCTGCCCTCACTTTGCTTCCATTCATGCTGCATCGCCTTAGGTGTGTGGGGATGGATGAGATAAAGAGCAAATTGCCCTGGCTTGGGGTCGTGGGCTTAGTGGGCAATGGCATACCCGCTTTTTTATTCGCCCTTGCCCAAACCCGTCTAGAAAGTTCGACGGCTGGCGCCCTAAATGCCCTCACCCCGATGTTTACTTTGCTGTTGGGGGTGTGGTGGTTCGGAATGCCCATCAACAAAACCAAACTGCTGGGTGTGGGCGTGGGATTCAGCGGGGCCCTGATTTTGATTCTCATTCGGGGGAATGGTCAATTCGACCCCAATTGGCTATGGGCACTGCTGGTGGTGGCCGCCACACTCATGTATGGCACCAGTGTGAACACCGTGGGGCGACATCTTCGGCAGTTTAATCCCTTGTTGTCGGCGGCCATTCCCTTGGCGTTGGTAGCCCCTTTCACCCTGGTCATCTTGTTTTCGGGTGACTTCCTTCAGCGTTGTTTAGACCCAGAAGCCATCAAGGCCAT
>CAIVQI010000087.1 GCA_903908015.1 uncultured Bacteroidota bacterium | reverse complement strand
TATTATGTGCTCATGACGGGCAACAAGAAGCAGTTGACCAAACCTTCTGCCTATGACCCCAACATTGAGCGCTACCGTACTTTTTTGCGCAATGGCCTCCGTGTATTTCGCGAACAGGGAAAAAGCTCAGAAGGGAAATAGCCGATTCAGTGGATGTCATCTCTTGTCCTGCATTTGTCACCCTACTGTCCTGCATTTGTCATCCCCTGTCCTGCATTTGTCATCTCCTACTTTACAGCGCCGTGTCGTTTTTTCCGTATTTTCGGCCTTCAATTTCGTTTTGACCCTTGATTGTCGTTCAGCTATATGAAATCTTATCCTCTGATTAACAACATCACCGGTTGGCTGGTGTTTCTCATTTCCGCAGCAGTTTATACCCTCACTCTTGAGCCCACCACGAGCTTCTGGGACTGTGGAGAGTTTATTTCGGCCTGCTATAAAATGCAAATCATGCACCCACCAGGGGCGCCATTTTTCATGTTGACGGGTCGGATGTTCACCTTATTGGCTGCCGATCCATCACAGGTTGCATGGATGGTTAATTTCTTTAGCGGCATAGCCAGCGCATTTACCATACTCTTTCTTTTTTGGAGCATCACAGCCCTTGGTCGCAAGATGCTGGAGTCGGGCGGCGCAGCCCTAGATTTTGGGGGCACTTTATTGCTCATGGGCGCCGGTGCCGTAGGTGCATTGGCATACACCTTCAGTGATTCTTTTTGGTTTTCAGCGGTTGAAGGCGAGGTATACGCTTATTCCAGTTTCTTCACGGCAATTGTTTTCTGGGCCATTCTGAAGTGGGAGCGTGTGGCAGAAGAGGAAGGCGCCGATCGCTGGTTGTTGCTCATCGCCTACCTCATGGGTTTATCGATTGGGGTTCACTTATTGAATTTGCTGGCCATTCCAGCCATTTGCCTGGTCTACTATTTCCGCAAGTACCCTGTCACCCGTAATGGTGTGCTGATGGCTTCAGGTATTTCTGTCGCCATTTTAGCTGTGATTATGTATGGGATCATTCCGGGTCTGCCCACCTTGGCCTCGAAATTTGATCTCTTTATGGTGAATGGAATAGGCCTGCCCTTCGGTTCAGGAAATCTGTTGTTCGCCTTAATGGTGATAGGTGGACTCACCTATGGTATCATGCACTCCCAGAAAACAGGCAAGGGCTTGCTTAATATGTCATTGTTGGCTGCCACCTTCATCATCATAGGATACAGTTCGTATTCCATGATTGTGATTCGTTCTCACGCCGATCCTCCGATCAACATGAACAAGCCCTCAGACATTTTCTCTTTGGTGAGCTACATCAACCGTGAGCAATATGGCGACCGCCCCTTGTTGTATGGCCCCTACTTCACGGCTGAGTTGGTCGACCAGGAAGAAGGCAGTATGAAATACCGCAAAGGCGCTGATCAATACGAGGAAATTGGTAAGGACATCGTGCCGGTATATGACCCCACGCAAAACACCTTGCTTCCGCGTGCCTACAAACGGGCCGGAACGCAGCAGAGACACATAGATTTTTATAAGTCATGGCTCAAGTTGCGCGATGGACAAAAACCAACTTTTGGCCAGAACCTCAATTTTTTGTTTACCTACCAGCTAGGGCATATGTACTTTCGCTACTTCATGTGGAATTTTGCTGGCCGTCAGAATGACGTACAGGGACAAGGGCGTGACTACGAGCGGGGGAATTGGATTTCGGGAATTCCGGCCGTAGACGAAGGTCGTGTGGGAGGGTTGAAAAACCTTCCTGATATCCGTACCCAAAACAAAGCGCGTAATATGTACTACGGCTTGCCATTGATATTGGGTTTGCTGGGATTGTACCATCACTTTCGCAAACAGCGCCTCGATTTTTGGGTCGTCGGGATCCTGTTTGTACTCACAGGGGTTGCCATTGTCATCTATCTAAACTTCGAACCCTTACAACCACGTGAACGAGATTATGCGTACGTGGGCTCTTTTTATGCATTCGCCATTTGGATCGGTTTGGGGGTAATGGGTGTGGCAGAGTTTCTTAGGCGGTTCATCCCCATATTGCCCGCGGCCGCTTTATCGACCCTGCTTTGTCTGGGTGTGCCGGGCATTTTGGCCGCCGAAAATTGGGACGATCACGATCGTTCAGGAAAATATACCGCCCGCGACTTTGCCATCAATTACCTGGAAAGTTGTGCCCCAAATGCCATTCTGTTTACCATGGGCGATAACGACACCTATCCGCTCTGGTATGCCCAGGAAGTCGAAGGAATTCGTACGGATGTTCGGGTAGTGAACCTAAGTTTGTTGGGAACCGATTGGTACATCAACCAACTCAGGAAGCCAGTGAACGAATCGGCACCAATTAAACTATCCTTTACTCCTGAGCAAATTGTGACGGGAACACGCGATTACGTGCCGTTCTACGACCGCGGGATAACAGGTGCCGTTGACCTCAAGCAAACAATGAGGTTTATTGCTTCAGAAGACCCGAGCATGAAAGTGCAAACCCAGGGGGGCGACCAGATCAATTATTTCCCCTCCAAAAAGCTCATGATTCCTGTGAACAGGGCTAATGCTATTCGTCAGGGTGCCGTAACAGAAGCAGACTCTTCTGAAACGCTCAATGCTATTGTGTGGGATTACCCACGCAATGGAATCATGAAGAACGATTTAATCATTCTCGATATCATCGCCCAGAACAACTGGGAGCGCCCCATCTATTGGACGGTCAGCATGGGATCTGAGCAATATTTGGGACTCGACGACTTTTTCCAATTGGAGGGATTGACCTATCGCCTAACACCGCGTTTTCAACCCAGTCAGGATGGTAACACAATACGTGTAGCATCCGACATCATGTATAAAAATATGATGGAAAAATTCCGTTGGGGACGAATGAATCAAGGGATTTACATGGATCCGGAGACGAGCCGCATGACCATTAACTTGCGCAGCAATGCCATTCGTTTGGCTGAGCGATTTGTTGAGCAGGGTGAAAAAAAGAAGGCCGAAAATATTCTGGATTTAGTGATGAAGGAAATGCCCCATAAGGATGTTCCCCTGATGATCTACAACTACCGCATGGTAGAATTATACCATCGGGCGGGTGCACACAAAAAGGCCAATGAAGTGGCTAAGACACTGGTCAATGTATTCGAACAAGATCTTAAGTATTTCAACGGACTTAGGGGCAAGAACCTCAGTTTCTACGACAGGGATCGTCAGAATGCTATTGCCCTCATGGGTGAAATGGCCAATATTTCCCGCCAACACGGACAAGATACTTTGGCCAATAATTTCCAAAAACGCCTCGAGGCATTCGGGGGTGGCGCACTACCACGCTGATCGCCGCCGTCCTCCATCAGGGGGAACGGATGGTTTGGCCTATGGACTGCACGCGGTAGAGGCTTTGATGGAATCGGGGGCGGAGTTGAACCGGCTTCTTGTGGTACGTGACCGTCGTGACCCAGCGCTTCGTGCCCTTATGGCGCGGGCGCATGAACGAGGCATCCCTGTGCAGGAGGTTCCTCGAGAAAAGCTTGATGGCATGATACGGGGTACGCATCAAGGTGTTGTGGCCTTGAAATCACCTGTAGAATACCAGCCGATCGACGCAGTGGTGGCAGCCTTATTTGAACAGGGTGTGGTTCCCATGCTGGTGTTGTTGGATGGCGTAACAGATGTTCGTAACCTCGGTGCCATTGCCCGAACCGCTCAGGCCTCTGGCGCACATGCATTGGTCATACCCCGTAATAATAGTGCGCAGGTGACGTCAGATGCCATGAAGGCGAGCGCAGGAGCCCTTGCCAGTATGCCTGTTTGTCGTGTGGCCTCACTGGTTGAGGCGGCAGATTATTTGGTTGATTCTGGTTTTTCATTGGTGGGCGCTACAGAAAAGGGGGTTCAGGCCTATGAAACGATCGATTATACTGGGCCATTGGGCTTGGTGATGGGGGGTGAGGAGGCTGGAATTGCACCTGCACTCATGAGAAAATGCAGTGTATTGTCGTGTATCCCCATGCCATCCGGTGTCGGTTCCCTGAACGTTTCGGTGGCTGCCGGTGTGTTTTTGTTCGAAGCGGCAAGGCAAAGAAGGGTGGATGTGATGTAAGTTTACGGAGGAAAATGCATGTGCAGCGATAACCGAAATAGGGGATTGTTTCGACCGCCCGCTTTAAAAAGGGGCGATTGTATTGCACTGGCAGCGCCGGCGCGTTGGATGGATTTTACTGAGGTTGAGCCATTTATTCGATGGTTAGAGACCGAAGGATTTAATGTGCGTTGTTCTTGGGGCATAAACTGCAGGCATCATCAATATTCGGGACGTGATGATGAGCGTGCTCGGGCATTTCAGGAATTGCTGGATGACCCAGGTGTCCGCGCCATTGTTTGTCTACGGGGTGGGTATGGCACGGTACGCATCATCGATCAGTTGGATTGGACGACCTACATGCATCAACCTAAGTGGGTGGTGGGCTACAGCGATATCACGGTATTGCATGCCCATGTGCACCAATTGGGTTTTAGGAGTATGCATGCTGCCATGCCCGTACAATTTACCGCGGCAGAAATAACGACGCCTTCCGCGGGAACAGATTTGTCGGTACCGCGGCGCACGGAGACGGACTTGCCCGCGCAACACCCCGATGCAGGGGGGGTCCCCGCCCATTGGCGGGCATGGCTCGATCAATTGAAGGCGACGGATCATCACGAATCGCATGATTGGAGTTATTTTTCATGGTCAGAGCGGTGCCATGTAGCGCGACCAGGGCTTCTAGACGGCTTATTGGTTGGCGGAAATCTATCTGTATTGTATGGCCTTTTGGGAAGCCAATCGTTTCCAGACCTGAAGGGAAAGATTCTATTTTTAGAAGATGTCGATGAATACCTCTACCACATCGACCGGATGATGACGGCACTGAAAAGAGCGGGTATGCTTGAAGGACTGGGCGGACTCCTGATCGGCGATTTTACCGATATGAAAGACCACAGCATACCATTTGGATCGACTTGGGAAGAAATTATCATGGAATCGGTTTCCTCATACAATTATCCGGTCATTTTTGGCGTGCCAGCCGGACACGGCGCTGAGAACTATCCACTGGAAATGGGCATAAAGCTTAGATCCATGATACAAAATAAAAAGACCTGATAGTCCGTTTATAAATTCGGCTATATTTGACCCCGAATCGTCTATTCTTAAATCCGAATCGTCTATATTTTCAACGAAATGAAGCGGAAAGTACCCATCATGTGGACATTAATGTTCGGACTAATCTGGACATTTTATTGCGCTCAGGCGGTGGCGGTGCTTCATGGTTCACCGACGACCGCAGTCAGTCAAATCGTCGTTGATGCCGGTGCACGAAGCACAGTGATCCAGCAAAGTCCGCGGGTACATGCACCTTACGACCCCTTTTACCATACCGAATCAACAGCTGGGATCTTGCCTTTAGAGGAATTTGCAGGCGCTACCAACGAAGAGGAAACCGAGCAGGAGACGAAATCTGGGCTGTCGAACCCCCATCAGTTTTACCGATATCTAACACCGACATCTACCGGACAGGTCCGGTCAACGCATCGCAGAAGATGCGAACCCAGCATCCCACTTTACCTCTTGCTGGGTAATTTGAAGATTTATGATTGTATAGAAGGATTGTTTCGCTGATCACCCCAATCTAGAGGGATTCAGCAGCGTTAGTGCACCGATAAACGATCATTGGAGCACCGGTTGTTCAAAAAGACCGAAGGATGTCGTAGGCTCTTGGTCTGATTTGAACCGAAAACGCGCGGTTTAACACCTTCAATTCAACATTCAATCTTCAACAATGATGGATACCCACCACGGGGGGGGTCTATTGGACCGATTGCGGCATCATTTGCCCACTCAAGCGTCCCTAAAGGACTTCATCCACCACAACACACTACACGCATACCAGGATCTGCCCTTTCACCAGGCACTACAAACAGCATCATCCCTTCACGGAAGTGCCACTTATTTGTCGCTCAGCGAATACCGTCATCTCCAACAAACAGGAAGGATCAGCCAGGAAATATTGCAGAATCGGGTTCAACGATACCTGATGGAGCGGTATCACGGGCCCTATCCGCAGCATGAATTCGACAAGCTGCTGGACCGAATCCTATACGAGCAGCCCGAGGATGCCGACATCCATGCACGGATCGGTCGATTTCGGGCGGAATGGATACATCAACGCGAGATCAACCTGAACAAATCAGTACATCCCCTGCTGTTTCGCTTGATCGCCGGTTATCTCGATCAAGGAATTGCTTCATGGAAATTCCCCTATCCCGAACTTGGTTTCATTCAAGGACTTCGGAGAATAGTGAATGAGGGCAGCATCACCATTTTTCGCTCGGCCCAGGTACGCCGTTGGTTTCGTCATGGCATCCCATCCCTATCATACCTTCTCGAAAGGGTGGTAGGCGACGCCACGGCATTTGAGACCTATTTGTTCGACCAGCAGTTCGAACACCCAGGATGGTCGGGATTTGTGGCCACTACAGAAGCACAGCCAGAAATACTACTCGACCGAAGGCATGTGACCCTAGAAGAATGGATTGTTTTGGAGTTGCTATTGGAAATCGATGCTTTGGATCATAAGTTTCCAGGCGGTTGGCTGCCATTAACCGCCTCTGCCATTCCCGAATTCCCCGATTTGTTTGCAGACCTGCCCGACCAAGGAGAACAATCGGCCATACTGGAAATTTGGCAGGATGCTTATGAATGGAGCTATTATGACCAGGTTTTGGGTGGATTGAAGCAAACCCAATCGAGCGAACAGATGGGTCAAATGCGCCAAGCAACCGATGAGCGCGACACATTTCAAGCCATTTTTTGCATAGATGACCGCGAATATTCACTGAGGCGTCACCTGCAGAATCGATTGAAGTCCTGCAGTACTTACGGTACTCCTGGGTTCTTCGGTGTGGCCATCTATTTTCAACCCGAACACGGAAAATTTATCACGAAATGCTGCCCCGCGCCTGTTGAACCCCGGCATTTGGTGGTGGAACACGAACGAAAGCGCAAACCTACACGGGATATATCGATGCGCCATGCCCGCGGTTCGCTTGTACGTGGGTGGCTTCTTTCCAATACACTTGGATTGATGGCTGGAATGCGTCTGTTGGGGAACCTGTTCAATCCCCGACCGGTGGCTGTCATGGCCGATTCATTGCAACATATGGATGAGCACGCCAAACTCGAATATGTTTATAACGGGCGGGCGCATCAAGGCTACCAAATAGGATTCACAGACCAAGAAATGACGTCCATAGTACACCGAACCCTTTCGACGATCGGCCTCACATCCCACTTTGCTGCGCATATTTACATGATTGGGCACGGGGGGAGTTCGGTGAACAACCCCTACTATGCGGGTTACGACTGTGGGGCGTGCAGTGGCCGCCCAGGATCTGTGAATGCCCGCCTATTTGCCGCAATGGCCAACCGCCACGAGGTGCGGCACATGTTGCGCGAACAATATGGGTGGCATATTCCTGCCCAAACCAGGTTCATTGGGGCACTTCACGACACCACACGCGATGAGGTAGTCTATTTTGATGTGCACAGTGCAGACCTGAAGGAGCGCGCGCTCCACCATCGGTTCGTAATGGGAATGAAGCAAGCCTTGGTCGACAATGCGCGCGAACGAGCCATTCGGTTTCCCTCGGTTCACCGATCCGACAGCGATGCCCGACTCATGCGCGCCATCCGCAAAAGGAGCTTCGCATTTTTTGAGCCGCGACCGGAATGGAACCACACCGATAATGCATTGGTTATTGTGGGTCGAGCACAAGTCTTCCGAGGCTTGTACCTCGATAAACGTCCGTTTCTCAACTCCTACGACTACCGCCAGGATCCTACGGGAGAGGCACTACAAGCCATTTTATCGGCCGCAATACCCGTATGCGGCGGCATCAACCTGGAGTACTATTTCTCGCGGGTCGATGCACAATACTGGGGCGCCGGAACCAAACTCCCGCACAATGTCGTGGGCCTGTTTGCGGTCAATAATGGAATCGATGGCGACTTACGACCCGGTCTTCCCAGTCAGATGACCGAAATACACGAGCCAATACGCGCTTTGTTTATTGTTGAACAACAACAGGAAGTAGTCGAACTGGTTTTTGAGCGATGTCCAGGGCTATACGACTGGGTGCAGAAAGGCTGGGTATGGTTTTCCATACTCGACCCCACGACCAATCTTATATTGGTTTACCAAAAAGGTCAATTTACCCCCTACGAACCCTTCACAAGAAGCGTCGAGCCGGTAAAGGGCGACGAATCATACGTGCGGGTGGCCAACAAAACAGATCAACTCGTCGCACGATTATGAATGAGAAAAACCTCATCCTGACATTAGTCCTCCTCTGGCCATTTGTTGGATTTGCTGTGAGCTTGATGATTCCCGCTCATGCAGAAAAGGGACTCGCCCGATGGGCCTTCATCACCTTAATCAGTAGTGCGGCCATGCTTTTCACCCTGAACGTCGTTTGGTTTTGGCATCCAGAACCAGCCTTGCAGTTGAGAGAAGTGACCTTATACCGGCATGGTGACTACGGGTTTTTCATCGATCTGTATTTTGATCACATCGCTGCAGTCTTTCTATGGATGGGCACCCTCATTGCTGGCATGGTGGTATACTACAGCGGATTTTATATGCACCGTGAATGGGGCTTTAAACGCTTTTTCAATACCCTTTTGTTCTTTTATGCTGCTTATGTGTTTGTCATCCTGGCCGGGAATTTCGAAACCCTATTCCTGGGATGGGAGTTTATCGGACTTTCATCATTTCTATTGGTGGCCTTTTACCGGCTTCGCTACCTCCCTGTGCGGAATGCCGTTCGTGTCTACACCATCTACCGCCTAGGCGATGTGGGACTGCTGATGGCCATGTGGATGAGCCATCATTTCTGGCATGCCAACATTACATTTGCCGAATTGGCAGAGCATCAGTGGAGTGATGTGTATTTCGAGCATCACCACCAAACCGCCTTGTTTGTTTCGCTGATGGTTTTGCTGGCCGCGCTGGCCAAATCCGCGCAGTTCCCCTTCTCTTCTTGGTTGCCCCGCGCCATGGAAGGTCCAACACCATCAAGTGCCGTGTTTTATGGATCACTTTCCGTGCACCTCGGCGTGTATTTACTGATGCGTACCCATACTTTTTGGGAGATGTTGCCAGAAGTAAAGGTTCTCATTGCGATGTTGGGACTCACCACAGCGATGAGTGGCACCCTCATATCTCGGGTGCAGTCGACCATCAAGGGACAAATAGCATACAGTTCTAGCGCACAGATTGGGATTATGTTTATAGAATTGGCTGCTGGTTGGCACACGCTGGTGCTCATCCATTTTGTGGGCAATGCATGGCTCCGCACCTACCAATTATTGGTCTCGCCATCGGTGGTCACCTACCTCATCCGCGATCAATTCTATCATTTCGAGCCCAAACCCGCAGCACCCGTCGAAAGCCGATGGGTTCATCGTCTCAAAAGCAGCGTATACCTGCTGAGCCTAAAAGAATGGAACCTAGACCACTTCGTATTTTCTGTATTGTTATCTCCTATGAAGCGAATAAAGAAGTTCATGAAGCCCATTCCAAATTCATTTTTTCTATTGATGACCATCGGGATCATGCTGCTATCGATCTTTTGGCGAGGAGCTGAAACAGTTGATTGGGCGGGGGTTGACAACACAGTGGCACGCGGTGCAACCTCAATGGCATTGGGTATCTGGGCATTGCTCCTGATGGTGAAGGCCTATAACGAAAGAGGCAGCCTATTTTATGGGTGGACATGGATCTTGTTGGGCAACCTACTCGTTTTTTTATCCACTCATTGGCGGGTAGAGATCAGTGCCACGGAATCAGCTCTTTTTTTAAGCGGCATCATCCTCAGCAGTAGCCTGGGGTATGTAGTGCTGCTTATGCTCCGCGCCCAACTCGGACAAATACCCGATTTAAATGCGTACAGAGGGCTGATCCATACCAAGCCCACCATTGGTTTTTTCTTTTTGATGTGCGGACTCGGCATGTCCGGATTCCCCATCACCACCACATTTTTGGGTCAGGACCTACTCCTGAGCCATATAGAAGAGGGCGACTTTGTCATGGCCGCCCTGATCGCTTCATCATTTGTTCTTAACGGAATCTCTATCATACGAATGTATGCCAGGGTCTTTCTGGGACATCACCAAAAATCATATCTCCATTCTACCCCTCAAACCATTTAATTTCAACCCCAATGAATCATCATTCATCATATAAAAATCCATTTACCCTGTTGGGCGCAAGCGACCTACAGGACCTTCAAAAAAACTGGAAAACCGATATGTTGTCGGGCTTTCTGGTGTTTCTTTTGGCACTTCCGCTCAGTTTGGGCATTGCAAAGGCCAGCGGCTTTCCGGCATCTATGGGGGTACTCACCGCCATGGTGGGGGGGCTAATCACACCGCTTTTTGGGGTTTCTCCCCTCACCATAAAAGGGCCTGCGGCCGGACTCATCACCGTTTGTTCGGGCGCTTTTCTGGAGTTTGGGGGTGAGTCCTACTGGCCAATGGTGACTGCTGCCGTCATGGTGGCTTCCCTCCTACAGTTGCTTTTGGCCCTGGGTCGTCTCGGCTCACTGAGTGATTTGTTTCCTCATTCGGCTGTTCACGGGATGCTTGCTGCCATCGGCATCATCATCATTTCCAAGCAATTTCCTGTACTCATGGGCGTCGCCCCCCACATGTATGCCGGAAAGCCACCGCTTGAGCTGTTGGCAGAGATCCCGAATTTTATTCGTCATGCTCAGTTGGAGCCAGCAATACTCGGCGTTGTGTCTCTCATAATCATGTTCTTGTACCCCTCCATTCAGAGGGGTTGGCTCAAAAAAGTACCTGCACCGATGTGGGTGTTGCTCATTGCAATTCCAACATCGCTTGCACGCCAATTCTCAGAAACTTTACCCGCCTACACCTTGGTGCACATTGGTGATTTTTGGGGCGATTTCGGTTTCCACTTCAATTTCTCACTGATCGGAACCTGGGTGTTTTGGAAATACGTGCTGATGTTTTTGTTCATCAATTCACTCGAATCCCTGCTCACCGTGAAAGCGATCGATTCCATGGATCCACAAAAGCGGACATCCGACTATAATGGGGATTTGTTCGGCTTAGGTGTGGGGAATTTCGTGTCCTCGATTCTGGGAGGATTACCCATGATCTCCGAGGTGGTGCGCAGCAGTGCCAACGTGGGTTTCGGCGCCCAAACCAAATGGTCCAACTTTTTCCACGGCGCCTTTTTGCTGCTCTCTATGCTCCTGTTGATACCGATCATCGAACTCATACCCAATGCTGCACTGGCCGCCATGCTTTTGTTTGCCGGCTATCGGCTTGCTTCGCCCAGGCAATTTCGTCAGACTCTCCAAATTGGATGGGAGCAATTGGCCATTTTTTTGGTCACCATCGGTATAACGCTTGCCGAAGACTTACTTTTAGGGGTAGCTTCAGGGATAACATTAAAATTACTAATACACATCACCCGCTGGCTTTTTCTCGGCTCATTTTTCAAACCCAATTATGTTTTAAGGCCTGATCTTGTTCCGCAAACGCTTGAAATTCAAGGGGCCGCCTTGTTTACCCACCTCATCGGATACAAAAAAGTGCTCGAGCGCCTCTCGAATGTGTCGCTTGTACGAATTGATTTTTCGCACTGCGAATTTGTAGATCACTCTTTCCTCGAATTCATAGAGGAACAGCGCAACCACGCCTTAAACGAAAAGCGAGAGATTCTGGTAACGGGTTTGGAAGGGATGAAACCCATTTCCCGGCACCCGCTGGCTTCAAGGGTTCGGGTAAACAGGTAAACCTTAGTTTCACATGTTCGGCGCTTTGAAATCATTACCCCATGGTTGGGGATTGAATGTGGTTCTATTTGGTCAACTCTTCATCCATCAAGGTGCAATGGGAAGGGGTGTGGACACTCCCTCTTTTTTCATTAATGATGCCCAATATGGATGTATGACATCCGATACAACGGCTAAAATTCCTAAGAAGGAAGAGGGAATCCGATATTTACTCAACACTTCCGGTTCCCGATACATTCAAATTACTTTTCTAAATCAGGTTTGGTTGCGCAGAAACCAAAACAATCCCGGAACAACAGTAGAGGGTCTGCCCCAAGATGTGAGTAACGACATTGGATTGAGACGAACACGAATCCAACTCCTTGCGCAACTCACCGAACGCGTGTTTTTTTATATGCAATTCGGCCAGAACAATGTCAACAGTCAGTTTGCCATTGGAGGCAATCGAAAACAGGCGGCATTCGTACACGACGCGGTATGTGAATACCGAATCGGCCAAGGAAATCGACTGAAATTAGGGAGCGGCCTCACCATCATCAACGGGCTTTCGCGGTTTAGTCAACCTTCTATCGGTTCCATTCTTTCGCTTGATGTGCCCGTTTTTGCTCAGGCCACGGTCGACCAGACCGATGAGTTTTCGCGCAAGCTCAGTGTTTATGCACGTGGTCAATTGGGGCGAATCGATTACAGAATTGTATTGAGTGATCCTTTTCCGGTGAGCTCATCGGGTGGATACCCGTCACCACCCTATAAGCCAGACTCCTTGTTCGCTGCCTTTTCTCCTGTCGGCCACCATAGCCAGTCACAGGTGTATGTTATTTATCAATTCGGTGAGCATGAAACGCACACGACACCCTATATGTCGGGAACACGCCTCGGACAAAAACGTATTTGCCATCTGGCTGGCGGCATAATCCATCAAAAAAATGCCATGTGGATGGGCAGCGGCGCCGAACAACGTTTCCAGCCGATGTTTTTGTGGGCGGTTGAGGGGTACCTCGATATTCCATTGAATCGCGAAAGAGGGAGCGCATTGAATGCATATTTGGGCTATTTCGACACCAATTATGGTACGCGCTACCTGAGGTATAACGGCATAATGAACCCCGCAAATGGCCAGAATCCCGCTTTTGTGCCGGGTACAGGCCGTCAGGGCCCAAGCTGGGGAAATGCCTTGCCCATGATGGGTACGGGTCATACGGTTTATGCCCAGCTCGGCTATTTACTGCCCCAAAGCAGATTCAGTCAGCCGCAAAAAGTAATGCCATATGCCACCATGACGTATTCGGATTTTGATGCACTCGATGGTCTGCCCATGAATACCTGGAATGCAGGATGCAATTATTTCCTCCAAGGGCATCAAGCGAAACTGACCTTGGATTGGTTGTCGCGACCCACCTATTTACCCGTGATCTCAACCAATCCAGTAACAGCAGGCCTGAAGGCCGGCCCCCGCAAAAGCACCCTTACACTGCAGTACCAGATCTTTTTTTAACCCAGAAATTCGCCGCGCAGTATTTTTGCACATCTTCAATCCACCCAAATCGATGCACCAGATTTCACCCCAACATATCCTGTACCGAAGCGAAACACGCGGCTATGCCCACCATGGATGGCTGGAGGCGCGGCATACCTTCAGCTTTGCCGGTTACTATAATCCCGAGCGCATCCATTTCGGCGTGCTAAGGGTACTCAATGATGACCGGGTATCGGGAGGCATGGGCTTCGGAACGCATCCGCACGACAACATGGAAATCATCACGATACCCTTGGAGGGCGCATTAGAACACCGCGACAGCATGGGCAATCATGGTGTCATCCGTCAGGGCGATGTACAGGTGATGAGTGCTGGAACAGGCATTACCCATAGCGAATACAACCACCATCCCGATCAAGACGTAAGGCTTTTCCAGATATGGGTGTTTCCCGACCGCAAAAATGTGTCGCCGCGCTACGACCAAAAGTCGTTCGATATTGAAGGCGGTCGGAATTCTCTGCACAATATTGTTGCACCCCAGTCGGACGATAGGGCGAGCAACGCATTATGGATTTATCAAAATGCATGGATTCATCGGGGTATTTTTGATGAAGGCAAGACCATGCCATATTCAAAGCGTGCAAAGAACAACGGCCTATTTGCGATGGTCATAGAGGGAAGTTTTCAGATCGATGGCGTGGACCTCAACAGGCGCGATGCCCTAGGGATCAGGCCCATGGACAACAACGAGATCGGCATCTTGGCAAAAGCCCCCCATTCGGAGTTGTTGTTGTTGGAACTGCCCATGCACATTTCTATATAAAGTATGATCATAGTAAATATAGAATAAGCCTTAACTGGAATAATCGGACAAATTGATACCTTTGATAGTATCAAATGATAGTATCAAGATATGAATCCTCCTTATCAAATAACGCCAGAGATTTTAAAGTTAATCGCTTCGGTTTCAGAAAAACTTGGTCAGATCAATGCCAAGTTTTTGAACAGGCCATCTCCGAAACTAAGGAAGGAAAACCGCATTAAAACAATACACTCGTCTCTGAGCATAGAGGGAAATACGCTGACAGAGGAGCAAATCACTGCTTTAATAGCAAACAAGCGAATCATTGGTCCAGAGAAAGATGTCATTGAAGTTTTGAATGCTATCAACGCATATAACCAACTAAATTCATTTGATCCAAAATCATCAGAATCATTTCTCAAGGCTCATGCGATCCTCATGAAAGGTTTAGTGCCAGAAAATGGAAAATATCGCAAAAAAGGCGTCGGTATAATGGCTGGTGAGCGGATGGCCCACATGGCCCCACCCGCTGAAAATGTGCCTCATTTAATGAATGATCTATTCAGTTATCTAAAGGCATCTAAGGAAATCTCTCTAATCAAAAGTTGCGTTTTTCACTATGAAATGGAATTCATCCATCCCTTTATTGATGGTAATGGAAGAATGGGGAGATTGTGGCAAACCTTGATTTTAATGAAGGAATACCCGGTGTTTGAATTTATTCCATTGGAGAACATTATCCATAAAACCCAAAGGAATTACTACCACGCGCTTTCACAAAGTGACAAGTCTGGAAATTCGACACCTTTTATTGAGTATATGCTCAATGTGATTGACGGGTCGCTTCATAACGTGCTCGACGTCAAAAGTCGCAATTTGAATACAGAGGATCGTTTGACCTATTTTTCTGAACTAAATCAAACTGAATTCAGTAGGAAGGATTACATGAATGTCTTTAAAGAAATTTCATCTGCAACTGCTAGTCGCGATTTAAAAAAGGGAGTTGAACTTGGATTATTTGATAAAGAAGGTGATAAAACAAACACAATATACAGATTGATTAAATAGCCATACCAGCAAGCACCAGCCATATATCAATATTACTGCACAATTGTGGGTGGTTGTCTTGATGACCCTTTCTGAGGGATTGACATTATTTGTCATTTGATAACGATGAAATCACGATGCCTTTGATCAGTCTCAAAAAACACTATCTTTGGATTTCAAAACTGTTATAGTAATTGAACAATTTTCTATTCATGAAGGTCAAAACAAATATTATTTCGTTTTTAATGATTTTAATTATGTTCTCCACAGGCGTTAATGCCCAAACCTCGGTACATTCATCTTGGGGAGAAGGAACCGGTCAGGGTTGGAGTTTGACATACAGTGTGGGGCAGTTGTTCACCACTCAGGTTGATGTTGTTCCATTTCTGCTGAAATTTTCTGAGGGTGTTCAACAACCTTATGAGGTCATACGAATTGGGGGAACATCGGGCGACAGTATGCGGGTTTATCCAATACCGAGTGATGCCGATATTACCTTACAGATTACGGGTCAAACATCGAGGTGGACGGGTTATCGTTTGCTGGATTACAGAGGTCGGATGTTAACGACTGGCACGATTACAGGTGAGTTTACTTCAATATCGTTGATACCTTATTCTTCATCGGCCTACATGCTGGAGGTAGAGGGAGACAGTCAGCCCACCCAGGTGTTTCGTGTCATCAAGAGGTAAGCGTATTTATCTATAATTCTATCATTATGTACTACAGAATTTTTCTTTTTCTCGCGATGGTATTGGGGTCGTTATTGGTAAGTGGACAGTCGTCACCCAATTTGATGAGTTATCAGTCGATATTGCGCAACGCATCAAATCAGTTGGTTGTGAATGCCACGGTAGGTGTTCGCGTTAGCATCCTTCAAGGTAGTCCAAATGGTACCGCAGTTTACAGTGAGGTCTATCTGCCCAATCCGAGAACCAATGCCAATGGTTTATTGAGTTTTAATATTGGTTCGGGTGTGCCAACGGTGGGGTTGTTCTCTCAAATTAACTGGTCACAGGGCCCTTATTTTGTGCAAGTGGAGGCTGACCCGAATGGTGGAACGAATTATTTCATTACGAGTGTCAGTCAGTTGTTGAGCGTGCCATACGCACTGCATGCACGTACGGCCGACGTTCCCGGATTACCAGGTCCTCAGGGACCGATAGGGTTGACAGGTCCTGCGGGTCCACAGGGTCCTCAAGGCCCTCAGGGTGTTCCGGGTAATGATGGAGCGGTTGGTCCTCAGGGACC
>CAIVQI010000086.1 GCA_903908015.1 uncultured Bacteroidota bacterium | reverse complement strand
CCAGATTAAAATAAGTCCCGCTCAAGGCACGCATTTAGTCTTGGACGCCTCATTTCTGAGCGGAAAGCACGCTATTTTGGTGCCGCACACCTCCGATGGACGGGTTTTGTTTGCCGTGCCCTGGCAAGGAAAAGTGGTGGTCGGAACCACCGATCACGAGGTGACTGAAACGCCAGCCGAGCCTCAGGCACGACGCTCAGAGGTCGATTTTATACTCGATCACGCGGGAGCCTACATGACACGTCCTCCGAAAAGCACCGATGTACGCAGTGTTTTTTGTGGATTACGTCCACTTATATCGACCGATACCGACGCACCCAGCAGTCAGTTGAGTCGGTCACATCAAATTCACGTGGCCCGCAGTGGTCTGATCCATGTTCTGGGTGGAAAATGGACGACCTACCGGAAAATGGCAGAGGACGCCGTTGATGCGGCCCAATCGATATCGGGATTGCCCGATGTGCCTTGTCGAACGGCCACCATCCCCATCCATGGGTATGATCCTGGTGTAGTGGGGGTGGATGCGGTCATGATCCATTTTTTAAGTGCGGTTCGGGGCATAGTGGGGGTGAAAGCCGTACAAAATGTTGCAGGGGTTGATGGCGGTGTCGAACAGGATTTAGGTGAAGGAAAGGTAGGGGGACATGCCACTTTGGCCACCTACGGGACAGATCTGCAAGAAATGATCAAGCGTTTCCCTCCCTCAGATTTTGAATCAATCAGCGAACGGCTGTTCTTGTGTCCGGCCCAAGTGAAGTGGGCCGTCACATTCGAAATGGCGCAGACGCTTGAAGACGTATTGGCACGACGAACCGCTTGTTTGTTTCTCGACGTGCAAGAGAGCACACGGATTGCCCCAAAAGTGGCCGCTATTATGGCTGATCTTCTGGCATACCCCCCTGAATGGATCGACCAGCAGACCGACGCGTTCAATCAAATTGCCCGCTATTTTCGTATGCCTGATTATTAATATAAAACAGAACTATGTCGCCCATATTCGCTGAATTTCTTGGGACCCTCGTCCTTGTATTTCTGGGCACCTCGGTAGTGTCCAATGTGACCCTTCCTGGTACGCACGGCCAAAAGCAGGGAAGCCCTTACCTATTGATCACCACAGGCTGGGCATGGGCTGTTTTTTGTGGGGTTGCCCTTGCTGCACCTTATTCTGGTGCCCACCTGAATCCAGCAGTGAGTCTAGGACTGACGCTGGCAGGTCGATTCGATGCCCAACTACTGACCGGCTATGTGGTGGCCCAGATGGGGGGTGCCATTTCAGGGGCCTTGCTCACCTATATTTTCTATGTGATGCACATTCGATTGGCAGACAATGAAACCACCATTCGCGCTTGCTTTTGTAATGCACCCGCTTTGCCTTCCGTGATGAATAACTTAATGAGCGAAGTCCTCGCGACCGCCGTTTTGGTTGGGGTAGTCTTGTTTCTGACTGGCCCGGAGTTGCACATCGCAGGGCAAACAACCCAAGTGGTTGGACTCGGATCGGTGGGCGCACTGCCCGTGGCGCTGCTTGTTTGGGCCATCGGATTGAGCTTGGGGGGCACTACCGGCTACGCCATCAATCCCGCCCGTGACCTCGGGCCACGCATTGTGTATGTAATGTTACGAAGAAAAAAAGCAAAAGCCGACTGGTCTTATGCCTGGATACCCGTCGTTGGCCCCTTGTTTGGGGCCGCCATTGTGGGATTAACCTACCACTTTGGAATGGTTACAACGAATATTTTGCCCTAATTTTTTTAAAAAAATGGAAAACGATATCTCAACGAATCATCAGTTTAGCGCGGTCCGTTCGCCCACCCGATTCCAACTCCAATATGTAGAGCGCAGGCGGCACATCGGGCAAAGTTAATTCCAGTTGATGAAGTCCTGGCTGGTACCAGCCCGATTTTAGGGTCTGAATTCGCCGTCCCGTGGCATCCAACAAATGAAGGGCAGTTTGTCCGCCCATATTCAATTGAAATTCCGCCGTTACTTGCCTGCTTGCCGGATTGGGGTAGGGGGGATACAGGCGTGCGGTGAAGCGCCTCAACCGATTTTCATCATCCAGCCCCACGGTGATCAACTCATCACCCGCCTCATAAGGAACAAAGCCGAAATAACATAAGTACATTTCATCCGTAGTTCCCTCGCCCCAAGAGATGGTGGCGGGGGGCGAATTCGGGTTGTTGGGGTTCGATGCGCGGTTGTCGTAGGTGGCCTCTGCATGCAAAACCGAGCCCACCGGTATGCGGATCAGGCGCGGAAAATGGTAGAACCCCTGCCAGTTGAAGTCCCACCGCGGAATGTCTATGAGGGGCACGGTGTCATTGCCCGGACGAACGGCATAGACCTTCCAGGAGGTGCCGATGAGGTGGCTGTGCGGGAAGATGCTCATCAGCGATACCTCGTATGGAATCTGGAATCGCCCCCTGAAGGTACGCACTGTGCCTGCTGGTATGATAAACGGCCCGTTGGTCAATTGCTGTGGGGTGATGGGCAATATGCGTTCAGTTCGGGTCACCACTGTATCGCGGTCATAGAAGAGGTTGATGCTGCTCGAGTCGGATTCTGCCACGGCACTGGGCGCGTAGTGCATTTGCACCAGTATATCGGCGTTCGCGGGCAGGTTTTTGCCGATGTTGGCCGGATACATATGGGCCTTGGCGCCGGGAGCCCAGCCGTACCAATTGTCTTCCGTTGGCGTGAATCCAAAACCGAAGAATTGGGTATATCCATAGCCTGGATCAGCCAGATCGCGACTCCTTCCTTGCCCTGTAACGTCCGTTGCGAGTATCGCGTGGTGCACGATACGGCTGTTGCCTGGCCTGAATTCGATGGCTTTGATCTTCTTGGCCTGCCCTAGGTTGGTGGGCAGCACAAAGACCCGATACATGTCCTGGTTATTGCCTTGGTGTACATAAGACTGCGCCATGGAAATGACGGTATCGGGCAATCCAAGTTGCGAGCCTGTGGGAAATTGAGGCAGCGCAGGCTCCTGCGCGGGATTTCCCCGGAGCGCCCCTTGCTGTACCCAGTCAGCAATGGTTTGAATTTCTTGAGTGCTCAGCACCCGTTCACCCAATAAGTGGCTGTAGTTGGGGTTGGCTTGCCATGGAGGCATGCTGCGCGCCTGGGTGGTGAAGGCGATCATGGAGGCGTAGGCAGAGGCCTCCTGGTAGGAGGTAAATGGCATTGGGCCAATTTCACCCGGACGGTGACAAGGCGTGCAGTGGGTATAGATGATCGATGCTACTTGTCCGCTCCAGGTAACCTGTGCCCGACTGTGTAGCCCCCCTCCGAATACCAAGATCAGCAGCAGCAAAAGGCATGAAGATGTCGGTGCGATGGTCTTCTCGAACTTTGAATTCATCTGGTGTTTTTCAGGGTTCTCAACAGGTTTAAAAAAAATGGTTTTTCGGGGATGTTGTTCAAGTTCAGGGGATGTTGTTCAAGTTCAGGGGATGTTGTTCAGCAAACAACCGATGGCCTCGGTTTGCTGGAAGGTGAATTCCTCACCTTTGAGGATGCGCTGCAGTACCAGCAGCAGGTCGTGTCGGGTTACTTGTTGTCGGCGCTTACCTGGTGCATAATAACGGTCGTCGATTCGTCCCCTGTAACGCAAACGGTTGCGTTCGTCCTTCACCACCACCTCGGGTGTGGTCGTCACCCCATACACCTTGCAGAATACCAACTCTGGATCGAGACGGATCTGCATGGCCAAGTCGTGCGTCAGTAAAAACTGAAGGGCAGAAGAGTCTGTCGATAAACGATTGGGGAATACGGCCACCCAGCGAACTTGTGCACCAAATTCCTGCTGAAGTTCACGCAGGCGAAGGGTATAAAACTGACATACCGGGCAGCCTTCAGCCAAAAAGACATAGACGGTGGGGCGACTGGCCTCGGCCCTCGTGGGGGTGGAGTGGGGCCCAACGACCAGCGCACAGAGCAAAAAGACCAAGAATGCGCGGATTCCTGCGGGGCGCTTACGCTGGCTTATGTGCTGATGAGGACAGTGGAGCGTTTCCAAAGAATCAAAAACAATGACCCACAATATACGATTTATTATAAAGTCCAGCCTTAACGAGAATAGGCGATGAAGCCCGGGCCCACACCAGCCATAAAAGAGTCGACTGCCACAAAGCTGGGGTCATAGACAATCACCTTTCCATTCGATTGAAAATTGCCGGCATCGGTTCCATAAATTCGACCACGTGGATCGAAGGGATCCACCGAAACATGGTAAAGGTTGCGGGAGTTTACTGTCTGAACATCGAGGCCATTCAATGAGTCGTTCGGGATGAGCAGTGAGAGCCCGCCATTGAGTCGCGCAAAGAATTGCTGCCCGTCGGGGTGCGGACCAATGTCGGCCGGATGCTGCGAGGCGAAGGGTAGATAAAAGGACTTCAAAAGTGAGGGTGCGATTCGCCAAAGAGAGCCCGGTGTTTCCACGCCCGCCCAGGAGGGGGTGCCGCCACACAAGACCCATAATTCATTCCCGCGGCGTACGAAGCTGTTCGGGCGGTCGCCAACGGTGATGGTTCCCAACACGCTCCTGCTGTCGAGGTCTATTTCCGATAGGGTATTCTCGTCACCATTGGCCACCAGGAGGCGGTTGCCTTGCAGGGCCAGGGCGTTGGGAAAATGTCCCACCTCAAAGCGTTGGATTATCTGTCGGCTGTTGAGGTCGATCAGCGCCACCCTTCCGTGGGCGGTGAAGCTCACCCATTCAGTCACATAGGCCAACCCACGGGCAGAGTCGATCAGCAAGGCCGACGGCAGTTCGAGTCCACTCGTGCTGCCAACCGACTTGAAATCAGATAGGTTTACCCATTCTATTGTACCTGCATTGTTCACTACAATCAAGCCAGTGGTTCCCCATACGCCCATGCGCTGGGCTATGTTGCCCAGTGGTCGGCCATTGACCCGACCGAAGACATCCTGTTCAAAGGTAATGCCATCCCGACTTCTGTAGGTGATGCTCCCAGTTCCTTGTGCGAATGGGCCCTCATTGACCACATAAATGCCTGATGTATATTCGAAATCGGGAGTCGGAGCGGGTTCGTCCTTTCCACAGCCCAAGAAAATCAGGGCGGGAAAGAGCAGCATGCGGCAGAGCATCAATCGACATTTTTTCAAATGATTAAGATTGAAACGGTTTGATGCATTATGGTTAGATGAATTTTTCATTGAATTCGATTTAATAGGTTTTGTGAAT
>CAIVQI010000085.1 GCA_903908015.1 uncultured Bacteroidota bacterium | reverse complement strand
GCGCTTGAAGAGACAAAAGTCCAGTTGATTCCTGATAAATCAGGCGCAAACTGCTGCCCATACACCAAACCATCAAACACGGCTTGACCACCCACAGATGCCTGATTGTTGCCGTCATATTCTTTATTCAGGGCTTGTAAGCCCACGATTTGTAGTGTTCGCGGGGCAACCACTACGGGTACTATGCCCACAGCAATGCCCAGTTGACCGCTGCTCAGTGCCAGAAGTTCACCCCCATAAGTGGCAGCAGGTAAGCTATCCTTCAGGCGAACATAAAATCGGGTGGGGGATAATTGACCTGAAGCAGGAATGCTGATGCGGTTTCTGAATAGCCCAGTCAAACTGTCGATACGGATCTCAAAATTCGCCGGCGCCAGTATATGTACTGAGTCAGATAGGTCTTGTCCGCTTACATCAAACCGAAACAAACGGCTATTGGACGCTCCATATATGTGCACACCCCAACCTGAGTCTACGGCATGCAGTTGTAGTCGAGGTACATGGGTAGACGGGGGTAGGGGTGGCCCTTGCGCAAGCACTTTGAATGGCCCGGTCAATAAGGCCAAAAAACACAAACAAATGAAGAATACAGAAAAGGGGAGGGGGTTACGGATGTATTCCATAAAACGGGTTTTAGGGTGAGAAATAGTGACGGACATTTCGCAGCGGCCGACAGCAGAAATAGGCCTGCAAAACTAATATGGACCCGATTAATGCCCTTCCAAAGCCCCTAAAATTGTAAAAAGCAAAAGAAAATGACTTGCTCTTTTCTGTGTTATGAATCAGTTTTTACGATACTTTCTCCACGCCATCACGAGCCCTCAAACCCGTAACCTGGTCCCAGGTATTCAAATCCCGAGGTCAATGTACCATTTCGAGCAATGGTGGCCCGAATAATCTCCTTTGCTTCCAATCCATCGCGCATCCAAGCCGGAAAAAACGATGCCAAGAGTTGTTCCCCAAACAATTCTGAAGCATCAACGGGGAGCTCGCAGGGCAAATTTTCTACGGCCATGATGTCGATTGATTTGTTTGTATAGGGCAAAATCTCGGTTTCGTTGAGCGGATCATACCCATAAACAGGATCAGCAATGCTGCTGAACCGAAACGTTGCCGGCACCCCACCATGGATGTCGCAGCTGATGTCGGCGATGGTTCGGACCCGAAACGAAGCCGATCGCATGTCGGACTGTTCGAAAAGTCTTGGTCCGCCAGCTGACCAAAATAGTGTGTTCACCAACACATCTGCCTGACTTAAGTACGGCGCCAACCGGCTCACATAAAGGTTTGGATGCGCATGGAAGTGCAATCGGTCCCAACCGGAATCATTATTTGAGTCGGCACGACGAAAAACATCCCTCGATCTTAATACACAAAAAGCGGCCACATCTCCGGTCACTTGACCTGCTAAAAACTCAGATGACGATAGCTCCTGAATGCCCGCGGCACGAAACAATTCAACGGCGCCCTTGCCTACGCGCCCGTCACCTGTCACCAAAATCCGCATGGGTGGCCAATCGATGCGCGCATACAAGGACAATAAATCGCTTAAGCGGTTGACTTGCCAGGCGCCAGGCAGTTCAAATGCCCCACTTCTTTTGCCGAATGCGGCGAGACCATGGTGCGCTCCCACAATCCCCGCAAAGCGTCCAAATGCGACGGTTCGCAGGCCCTCCTGGTCGGT
>CAIVQI010000084.1 GCA_903908015.1 uncultured Bacteroidota bacterium | reverse complement strand
TGATATCCCCCACGCGGAAAAGGAACGACACTATTATGGCTCATGGCATGGTCTGATGAAAGCCCGCACCCGAACACTGCTGGGCATCAATCCGATGGGGCGCTTTTGGCATCCGAAAACGCTCTGCACCTTGGCACGGCAAATGGGGTTCACAGCGCAAGCCTATCCCGAGCCTGAGCACCTGCCTTATGCGCATTACCGCTTCGACCTCCTGCTCAGCAGATCCGAATGAGAACCACATAACCCCATGATGTTCGACGCGCGCTTTTTGGTAGTGGGACAAGGATTAGCGGGAACGGTAATGGTGGATGCACTTCTGGAACGGGGTGTTTCAGTGCACGTGGCCGACCAGCACATCAGCGGTGCTGCCTCCAGGGCTGCAGCAGGAATTTGGAATCCCCTCACCGCACGCACCCTGCAGGAATCGTGGCGTTTTTCAACATTCATTCCCCTGGCGCTCAGCTATTATCAAAAAAAATGTGCGGAACGAAACATAGATCTCCCGCGGTCCCTTCCCCTACTCAAGGCCCTTCCCAACCAACACAGCCTCGATCACTGGAACCGCACGGCTGAAAACCCAGAAAGCAGCTGCGTAATATCGAATGGATCACCACCAGCCAACCATCAAGATCGTCTCCAAATTGGCCCCTATTGCGGCTGGGTGAAGGGTGCCGGCCAGCTATACGTGGCAGAATTCATTGAAGCTGCACGCCGCGACTACATCGAAACAGGCATCCTTCAGGAGGCCTACTTTGAAAGCCAAGGTGTTGAATGGATGCCGCAAGGCGGTTTAAAATGGAACAACAACAGATATGAGTACCTCATTTTGGCCAGAGGTCACCAGGAGCGTTTCGATCAGGTTTTTGGGTGGCTCCCATTCAATCCGGCTCAGGGCGAACTACTCTCAGTGAGCAGCCCCGACCTGCAAATCCCCTTCATCGTACAGGCATCAGGGTTTCTTTTGCCCTTGGGTACACAACGCTATCTCATCGGTTCAACTTATGAATGGGATGAATTGTCACCCATACCCACAGAAAAAGGCCTCCACGAACTCATGCGGATCAAAGAAGGAATCACCCCGCTGAACCTTCAGATTGATGCGCAGTTGTCGGGGATTAGACCCACAGTGGCCGACCGGAGGCCATTGATAGGTGTACACCCTGCCAATCAAAACCTATGCATTTTCAACGGACTCGGCACCAAAGGGGTATCTATGGCCCCGGCCATGGCCCAAATGCTGGTCGACCACCTCCTGAAGGGCAGCAACCTCCTACCCGAAACCGACATCCAGCGATTTTTAGGTCGCTACCGGAGGTCCACGCTCCAAGCTTAGTCCTATTTTTGCAGATTCAAACCCACACCCCATGAGCCAAGCCCTTATTTTGGTATGCAACGACGATGGCATTCACGCCCCCGGTATTCGGGCCTTGGTTGAAGCCGTGGAACACCTGGGCGATGTGGTGGTGGTGGCACCCGATCGGCCCCAATCGGGCATGGGACATGCCGTAACCATAGGGGAAACCTTGCGCATCAACCAAAAAACCGGGTTGTTTGGTCGACACGACGCCTACGAGACCACCGGCACTCCGGTCGATTGTGTGAAATTGGCGGTCGACCGCATCCTGCACCGCAAACCAGACCTACTGGTGTCTGGCATAAACCACGGTTCAAACAGCAGCATCAATGTGATCTACTCCGGTACCATGTCGGCGGCCGTGGAAGGAGCCATCGAGGGCATCCCCAGCGTCGGATTTTCCCTCTGCGACTATGCACTCGATGCCGATTTCACACTGGCCCGTCGGGTAGCAACCCAGGTGAGCCAGTTGATCATGGCCAACGGACTCATGCCCAATACCCTGCTTAACGTTAATATTCCAAAAATTGGCCCCAACGACTACAAAGGCCTGAAAATATGCCGACAATCGGCCGCCAAGTGGAAAGAAAACTTCGAAGAGCGTACCGACCCCTACCATAAAAAATATTATTGGATGGTTGGGGAATTTCAATTGCTGGAGCACAGTACGGATACCGATGAATGGGCATTGGCCAACCATTTCGCCAGCGTGGTGCCGGTGCAGTTCGACCTGACCGCACACCATGCCATTCCCTACCTCAACCAATGGAATCTGCAAGAGTGAGTCCCCATCAACCCGCCACCCTATGAGCCCAAACATCAGAAACCTTCTTTTTGGCTGCCTGATGGGTTTGGTGGGGCCGGCATTCGTGTTCCTCGTGTTTTTTGCCCTTCAGTCAGAATCCCCATCACCCGAACAGTATGTAGGTCGACTACAACGCCTCAATTTGCTATCGCCCGTTCTCAGCTTGTGTACCTTAATTAACCTGGGAAGCTTTTTTCTTTTGCTGCGCTTCGAACAACTGGAACGAGCCCGAGGCGTGTTGCTATCCACCCTTCTTATGGCCATACTCGTGGCCTACATCAAATTTTCGGGGTGAAATACTACCTCATCGCCGGTGAAGCCTCGGGCGACCTGCACGGAGGTCGACTCATACGCGAATTAAAGAAACGACAGCCCCAAGCGCATTTTCGCGCCTGGGGTGGCGATTTTATGCAGGCGCAGGGGGCTGAGATTGTGCGCCATTACCGCGACCTGGCCTTCATGGGCTTCGCGGAGGTCGTGCGCAACCTGCCTGCCATTTGGCGCAACTTTCGTTTCTGTGAATCCGACCTCCTCGCTTTTCGTCCGGATGTGGTGGTGCTCATCGACTATCCCGGCTTTAATATGCGCTTGCTACCCTTTCTGAAGAAACACGGTTTTCGGGTGGTGTGGTATATTTCTCCCCAACTCTGGGCATGGAAAGCCTCAAGGGTTGTTAAAATACGGCGGTATGTCGACCAAATGCTCTGCATTCTGCCGTTCGAACCGGAATGGTATGCCCGCCACGCTGTGCAGGCTCAATATGTGGGGCACCCCCTGCTCGATGCCCTTCATGAATTTGAACCTTCGAATCAATTCCTGGCCGACCATCAATTGGTTGGCGGTGGATACCTCGCCCTGTTGCCGGGCAGCCGCACGCAGGAAATCCGCAAGATCCTGCCCGCCATGCTGCGTACCGCGGCCCGTTTTCCCGGCTACCCAGTGGTGGTGGCCGGCGCCCCCAACCAGCCGGCCGATCGTTACCTTGATTTTGAAGGGATCGCCCCGTTTACCCTGGTGCAGGGGCAGACCTACGACGTGCTCCTGCATGCCCGCGCGGCGATGGTCACCAGCGGCACGGCCACGCTCGAAACGGCCCTGGCGGGATGTCCCTTACTGGTGGCCTACAAGGGAAGCGCCCTCAGCTATGCCATTGGCAAGCGACTGGTGAAGGTGCCGTTCATCAGCCTGGTGAACCTCATCGCGGGCCGGGAATTGGTGCGCGAGTGTATTCAGGATGCCTGCCATCCTGGGCCCATGGGGGATGAGCTGGAGCTTCTGTTGCATGATGAAGGGCGCCGGGGGGTGTTGAAACAAGGATTTTCGACACTGAGGGCGCAACTCGGAGGCGTTGGGGCGAGCCAACGGGCGGCTGAGGCAATATTAGGGTTAGGCGGGGGTATTTGAGGGCGCTGAAGGATGTGCGCCGGGAGTCTGCGCCGGGTGTCTGCGTCGGGAGTCTGCGCCGGGGTTCTGCGCCGGGGGTCTGCGCCAGGGGTGGTGACGTTGCTCGGCGAAGTAGTCGCCCCTTAAAAACAGGTGTGCGAATAAAGCCAATTTCAACCTGCCAGTGCAACGCCACAAGTCGGATAATTATTGTTTCTCGTGGGACCAACATACGCCACTATTTCAACTCAACTTATTTTTAAAGACCACTACTTTGGAACGTTTGGATATAATTAAAGCAAAGAAACTGCTGCCAATAGCCGTACTACCAACGACTTCCTACTATCAAATATGGCAACATTTATCAAAACAATCAATCGACAATGGGGATATAACCATACCAACTTACGAGGAATTGAAAAAGTGAACGGAGATATGAGGCGAAAAATGAGT
>CAIVQI010000083.1 GCA_903908015.1 uncultured Bacteroidota bacterium | reverse complement strand
CTCCTGGAATGTTCCTCGACCGAAAGCGTTGAAGACATCATCTCAAAAATCAGCACGCAGAAAATCACCCCTTCTATTCGTTTGATTTACACCGAAACGCCAGCCAATCCCAACCTGCAGATTGTCGATTTGAGGCAGGTTGTTGAACTGAAAAACAAGATTGCACAGGTAACAGGCCTTAAACCCTTGATCGCGTGCGACAATACCGTGCTCGGGCCAGTTTTTCAAAAGCCTTTGCAACACGGAGTCGATGTGGGTATTTATTCAGCCACAAAATTTATTGGTGGACATAGCGACCTCGTTGCAGGAGCTTTGGTCTGTAACCGCGAGTGGGCCAACATCTTGCGCGGCGTGCGAAGCCAGCTGGGCAGCACGGCCAGTCCACATACCTCCTGGCTCATCACCAGAAGCATGGAAACCATGGAATTGCGCATGGAAGCGTCACAGCGCAATGCGGTTCAGTTGGTTGGATTTTTACAACAACAGCCACTTGTTGGTCAAATAAACTACCCCGGACTACTTCCGCCTGACCATCCGCACCACCAACAAGCAACAGGAGGTGGCTCATTGTTGTCATTTGAACTCCTAGGCGGACAGTCGGCCGCGTTCAGGTTTCTGAATGCATTGCGCTTGGTTCGACACGCGGTGAGTCTGGGTGGCACTGAAAGCATGGCCTGCCATTCAGCCACCACTACCCACAGCAATGTACCCCAAGAAATCAGGGCCCTATACGGGATAACCGATGGACTGGTTCGCATGTCGGTGGGCATCGAACATGTGGATGATCTTATTGAGGATTTGGAACAGGCCCTTCAACATGCAGCAACAGAGTCTCGTTAGCGCCTGGTGAGCACAGCCCCAAACAGCACGTCACCCCCCTCTGAAGAGGCTTGTACGTAATCCTGATCCAGGCATTTCCATCCAAAATTGGTGCATAAACGATCCACTACCTTTTCGTTTTCATCCGCGTAGAGCGAGCATGTGAGATAAACGAGGCGCCCACCTTCGCGCACATAGGGAAGTAGGTTACTGGTCAGCCGAAACTGCCGCTCCGCATATTCCGCAATTCGATGTTGCTCAAATCGTGAAAGCCAATCGGGTGAGGCCGACCAGGTCCCGGAGCCCGAACAAGGTACATCGGCCAATACTGCGTCAAACTGACGAGGAAAACTGCCCGCCTGTTCCAATGGATCGCGTTGGTCGATATCCACACAATACCTGCTGTAGGACCGAATGCCCGCCCTTGTGAACCGTTCATGCAGGTGCAGCAAGCTGCTTTGCCTGTCGTCAGTGGCAAAGAGTTTGACCCCGGGCTCCTGGTCGTGCAACAATAGACTTTTTCCACCTGAACCCGCACATGCATCCCACCAACTCTCCCCCGACACTGGATTCATAAATCTAATGGTGCGCTGAGAGGCCAGATCCTGAACTTCGAAATAACCATTTTGAAAGGTGTTCAGACCATCAAGCGGCCTACCCGATTCCACCCAACGGGCATTTGGGGTGGCTTCGGATCGACCCCAGGCCCAGCCTTTGGCACGCCATTCATTTTCTACGGCATGCTCCCTGCCTGAACGTATCCGCACCCACGTGCGCGGTGGCATGAGAAAGCCATTGAGCAGTTCATGCTGATCAATGGACGATGAAATTCGATCATGGGCTGGAAACCAATCCGACGAACGAACAGTTATGCCCGAATGAGCCCACTTACGGCAAATCTGTATGGCATTCAAATCCGTTTCAGGTAATTCAGGCAGTTCCCAGCCGTTTCGGGTACGGGCATACTGCACAAAGGCCGAGTCTATGCCTGCAATGAACACCTGCCCCATCACTACCTGCTGCTCTGCAGAAGTCTCAGGAAAAAGACGGGCCATTCGAACAGCTCCATAAACCAAAGCCCGTAATTCTCGTCGGTCGCGGCTACCCATAGAAGGGAAGGCCCTCATGTAGTTTTTTAACCAACCATTCAAATCCTCCCGATACCGGTATGCGGCCAAGGCAGCAACCGCTTGCTTCATTCGAACCTCAGCGATCATGAGTGCATCATTCTCTCGTCCATCCAGACATCATTTCGGTTAACATGCCTCATTTTACTATTCCCATTCAATGGTTGCCGGTGGTTTTGAACTGATGTCATACACCACCCTATTGATTCCTTTTACCTGGTTGATGATGTCGTTGGAAATCTGTGCCAGCAAGTCATAGGGAAGATGAACCCAGTCCGCCGTCATTCCATCTACACTGTGTACGGCCCGCAGTGCGACCACCTCCTCATAGGTGCGCTCATCGCCCATCACCCCTACACTGCGTATGGGCAAGAGGATGGCGCCGGCTTGCCAAATACGGTCATACCAGCCCGAATTTTTTAAATGCTTGATATAGATTGCGTCAGCTTCCTGTAGGAGCGCCACACGCTGGTCGTCTACCGTTCCCAAAATTCGGATACCGAGGCCCGGGCCCGGGAATGGGTGCCGACCGAGAAACATCGGACTAATCCCCAATGCAGCGCCAACAAGCCTCACCTCATCCTTAAACAAGGTCCGAAGTGGCTCCAAAAGTGAAAGCTTCATGTATTCGGGCAGACCACCCACATTGTGGTGCGACTTGATGGTGGCCGATGGGCCCATCACCGAAACCGACTCGATTACATCAGGATAAATGGTGCCTTGCCCGAGCCATTGAATATCGGAGAGTCGGTTCGCCTCACGGTCAAATACTTCAATGAAAGTGCGCCCAATGGCCTTGCGCTTCGCCTCTGGTTCGGAAAGGCCGTGCAACGCACCATAAAAATCTTGGCGCGCATCCACCCCAGTCACATTCAAATTCAATTGCTTGTAATCGACCAACACCTGATCGAATTCGTCTTTTCGCAAAAGACCATTATCTACAAAAATTCCATGGAGGCGGTGCCCGATCGCACGATGAATCAAAACAGCAGCAACTGTGCTGTCTACCCCGCCACTGAGTCCCATCACCACCTGACCACCCCCTACTTGCGCCCGGATGGCTGAAACGCTCTCTTCGATGAAATGCTCGGCAGTCCACGCTGGCGTACACCCGCAAATGTTCAACACAAAATTCCTCAAAAGCAGCGCACCAAATTGGGAATGGGTTACTTCGGGATGGAACTGTATGCCGAATATGGGGCGACCATCCAATTGAAATGCTGCGTTATCGACCGTTTCAGTGCTACCCAGTAAAGTTACATGCTTGGGAAGCCCAGAAATGGTGTCTCCATGCGACATCCAGACCTCGCTTTCGCTGGGAAAGCCCTCAAAAAGTTGATTTTCTCGCCGTACCGACAAGCGGGCCCGGCCATATTCACGGATGGTGGATGGGAGCAAATTCCCTCCGATTTGCCGGGCCAACAGTTGAGCACCATAGCAAACAGCCAAAACGGGTCTGCCGTTAGATAACCCAAGGACATCAGGCTGGGGGGCACCTTCCTGGCTTGTGCTGTATGGACTACCCGACAGTATGATGCCTTTTATGTCAACTTCATCGGGTATCTGACGGTTCCAAGGCTGGATTTCGCAATAGACTTGCAATTCGCGCACACGCCTGGCGATCAGTTGGGTGTATTGCGAGCCGAAATCCAGAATGATGATTTTATCCATTCTATTATCATTTAAGATGAGATTGAACTTCAGCCAGCAATTGGTGATCTGTTGCTACTTGACCACAAACAGTACCATCCGATTCAACCGAGCAAAGTTCCACGGGAATAATTCGATTGACCCATAAAGGGTCATAAGGTGCTGAAACCCTGATGTAGTTATCCGTATAACCCTGCATCAATTGTCCTTTCCGCTCCTGTTCGAAAAGGACCGGCCTGATGCTGCCGAGTTGACTTTGGGCAAAATCGACCCGTTTACGCCGACTTAAATGGGTGAGTAAACGATTTCGGTCGCTTCGTCGTCCGTGGGGCACCCTTCCTTCCATCTCCACAGCTTCCGTACCTGGGCGCTCTGAATAGGTGAATACGTGTAGGTAGGAAAGCTCAATATCTCGAATAAAATCATGGGTTTCCATAAATAGCCCATCTGTTTCTCCCGGAAATCCCACGATCACATCCACCCCGACACAGGCATTTGGCATGGCCGAACGAATCGCCTGTACCCTATCGGCATAATGTGCCGCACGGTAGCGCCTCTTCATTCTGGCCAAAAGCAGATCACTGCCCGATTGCAGGGGCATATGCACATGGGGCATGATATTCGGATGGGCCGCCATCAGCGCAATAATGCGATCTGTTAAAAGATTGGGTTCAATACTGGAGATGCGCAGCCTTTCAACACCGCTCTCTTCCGCCAAAAGCGCTAATAAATCCCCAAAATTGCCTAGTGGCCGCGATGGTCCTCGGTTGGGATCACCCCCCACCCAACCATAATCGCCCGTATTGACCCCCGTCAATACGATTTCCCGAACCCCTGACGCCACCAATTCTTTTGCATGCTGGAGCAATTCTTGGGGATCACCTGAGCGACTCGATCCACGGGCGCCTGGAATGGTGCAAAACGTACAAGAATAGTCACATCCATCCTGAACTTTTAAAAAGGATCGGGTTCGATTACCCTGAGAAAACGAATGTTCAAAGGTGGTGAGCGAACGGGTTTCGCCATGATGGATTTCCGTCTGAGCTCCTCCAACTGACTTCGTGTTCAATTTCTGGAGGATGCGAAATTTATCCGCACCACCGACCACCAAATCAACACCGGGTATCTGAGCAACAGCGCCCGGTTGTAATTGGGCGAAACAACCCGTCACCACCACACGCGCATGCGGAGATGCACGCCTCGCTTGCTGAACCAAATTTTTGCACTTGCGGTCGGCGTGATCTGTCACCGAACAGGTGTTGATCACATACACTTCAGCTACTTCCTCGAACGCCACCAACCGAAACCCTTTATTGGTGAACTGTCTGCTGATGGTGTCTCCTTCCGAGTAATTGAGTTTGCACCCCAATGTGTGAATCGCCACGCGTGGCTCATTTCCCGATTCGGGCAACCCAAACAATGCTTCGACCTCGGTTTGACTAACCCGCGAAAAATCGGTTGTCAGCGTGCCCATACTAGGATGCGTTGAGGGCGTTTAGCCTGATTCGGGTAATGATTTTTTTGGTATAGGCCGGAAAATCACCCTCCATCATCCATTGGTAATAGCCCTTGTCGCGCGCGAAAACCTCAGCAACAGCTTGGCCTTTGTATTTCCCAAATGAGAACACCTCCCGGCCTTGAGCATCACGCACGATTCTACCGGCTAAATCGACAGATTGGTTGTTGCGAATGGTGTAGCGGTGCAAGAAATCAACATCGCGTTTCAGTTCCGGGTAGCGCGCGAGCTGCCCCAATAAAACCTCGTAGGTGGCGTGAATGTCCACTTCGGCCGAATGCCCACCCACCAGGTCTTTTTGGCAATAGAATCGATAGGCAGCCTTCAGGTCGCGGGGCTCATTCTTGTGAAATATGGTCTGAACGTCTACCATACGAACATCTGTCCAATCAAAGTCTTGTCCCGCACGCATCAGTTCTTCAGCCAACATGGGCAAGTCGAAATAACCCGAATTGTAACCGGCAAAGTCACAATGCTGTATAAAACCCATGAGTTTTGGGGCAAATTCCCTGAATTTTGGTTGATCCATCACATCTGCATCCGAAATCCCATGAATTTTGGTGACTTCAGGTGGGATGGCCATTTCCGGATTGATGCGTTGGGTAAGTGTTTGGGTATGGCCATCGGGCAAGGCCTTCAATACTGAAATTTCAACAATTCTGTCGCTGCTGATGTTGAGTCCGGTTGTTTCAAGATCAATAAAAGCAAGTGGGCGGGTCAGCTGAAGCATGTTGCGGTTTTGGTCATGATCCATTGTTTATCATTAGTCATTTATTGGCCATAGTGCTTCTGCGGATACACCGCCAAACGTCGCTGAGCTCATGAGCAGCACAACCCCTTTTCGTTGCCCCTCATGCGATTCCTCTATCACTTCATGGGAAGATGTACGTACTACCAAATCTTCTCTTCCGAAAAAAGTCCGCATTTCTACTTCAGAAGGTGCTTGAAGTCCACGTTCTTCGGCCAAACCAGGTTGGTAGAAAACCACAGCACGATCCGCAAGTTTCAGGGCATCGCGGTATTGGGGCAAAAAATCACTGCGCAGGCTCGAAAAAGTATGCAATTCCAAAATGGCCGTTAAAAATAATTTAGGATGCTGCTCCCGAACGGCCCGAACACTCGCCCTTACTTTAGACGGCGCATGCGCAAAGTCACGATACACGAAACAATTTCCCTCGCGCCGAACCCGTTCGAGGCGCCGGTCGGCACCCGGAAAAGAGGCAATGGCCTGGTAGAAATCTTCTTTGGGTATTCCGGCCTCAGCGGTTAAAAAACGGGCTGCCGCGATGTTCTCAACATTATGCTGACCAAAAATCAGCAACGGAATCTTCCCCAGAGAGGTTTTCAAAAATCCGTAACCGTCCTCCACCACATATTCGGCTGGTTTGTAGGCCCGCACATGCAGTGTTTCTTTGAACGGATTGCACAGCGCCTCTAGTTCGTTGTCACCCTCAGCATATCCCACACGAGCACCGGGGTGGAGGGAAGCCAATAAATCATGAAACGCCTCTTTGTACCGCTCGGGTGTTGGAAATACATTGGCATGATCCCAAGCAATTCCTGAAATGACTAAGGCCTGGGGTGAATAATGGAGGAATTTTGGGCGCAAATCCAGGCATGAACTGAGGTATTCATCACCCTCTATCACCACAACCGGCGCATCATCGGTCAACCGAACCATCACATCGAACCCTTTCACACCACTGCCGACTAAATAATCGAACTGAAGCTTATGAAATCGCAATACATGCATCACCATGGCGGTGATGGTGGTTTTGCCGTGACTCCCAGCAACGACCAGGCGTAGTTTACCGACGCTTCTTTGCGCCACATATTCGGGGAACGACTGTATGGTCAATCCCAATTCCTGCGCGCGCTGGAGTTCAGGATTATCCGTCTTTGCATGCATGCCCAGAATCACCAAATCGATACTGGGCGACAGTTCATCAGGAAACCAACCTGTTTTTTCGGGCAATAGACCTGCTTTTTCTAATCGACCTCGTGAAGGCTCCTCAAAGCGGTCGTCGGATCCACTGATTTGATGGCCCTCAGCTGAAAGTGCTAAGGCCAAATTGTGCATCACCGCACCACCAATCGATATAAAGTGTATCCTCATAGCTGCCAAACAAACCAAATCTGAAATCAGCCTGCAATATCCGAATTTGTGGGCGATGAAGAACATTATTTATCAAGAGGCCGATCATCATATGATAAATTCACCTATTTTTCGAACGCAGTGGACCTATTTAGTATTGATACAGGATTGTTTAAACTCGATGGCGGGGCCATGTTTGGCGTGGTGCCCAAAACGCTTTGGAGCCGATATATAACCCCCGATTCCAATAATTTGTGCACATGGGCCATGCGATGCATGTTGGTTGCCCATGGTTCGCGGCTCATTTTGATTGATACGGGACTGGGCGATAAGCAAACAGCCAAGTTTTTTAGCTTCTACGAACCCCATGGCGACGCCAATTTGATGCGCAGCCTTCATGCCAAGGGTGTTCACCCGAGCGACATTACCGATGTGGCACTCACGCACCTTCATTTCGACCATTGTGGGGGTGCTGTATCCCGGTCGGTTGATGGACAATATTGGTTACCTACATTTCCCAACGCTACTTATTGGATTGGCGAGGACCAATACCATTGGGCATATCCTTCTCCAAACCCACGGGAACGGGCCTCATTTCTTCCTGAAAATTTCAAGCCACTTTTCGATGAACAGCGCGTACACCTCGTGAAACGTGGGGAGCAGGTTGCTGGATTGGATGTTTTGATGGTCGATGGACACACCAACGGCATGATGTTGCCCATTTTGGAGGTTAACCAGCAAAAAATTCTCTACTGTGCCGACCTACTGCCCTCTGTGGCTCACCTACCAATTGCTTGGGTGATGGGTTATGATACGCGACCCCTTTTGACTTTACAAGAAAAAACGGACATTCTGTCACGCGCCGCCCGCGAAAACTGGCTATTGTTTTTTGAACACGACGCACAATACGAAATGTGTTCGCTGCACGAAGGGGAAAAAGGCGTGACGGTAGGGGAAACATTCACACTACAAGACCTTCTGGCATGACCATAGCCATCGATTTTGACGGCGTCATCCATGCCTACTCGCGCGGTTGGCAAGGAGGTGAAATCTACGATCCACCCGTTATAGGTACGCGGGAAGCGCTCACTGAACTGCGCGAAAAGGGCTGGAAAATCTATATTTTCAGTACACGCACCAACAAAATATACCATAAAAATGATCATCCCCCTCAAGAGGAACGGATGAAAAATTACCTCGATCTACACCATATACCATACGATAAAATATGGAGTTTCGGCAAACCGATGGCCGACATCTACCTCGACGACCGGGCGCTCAATTTCCGGGGTAACTGGGTGGATTCCCTGAAAGAAATTGAGGGATTTCAGGTTTGGAACCGGGATCCCACCGATTCCCAAGAATGAAATACCGGCATTCCTGGTTCATGAACATACAGTCGATCCACTATATGGCACTTTTATTGTAATAAGACGCATGATGATAGTCTGACAAGCTGTCAGACTCTCCTTACCTAAGCCCATGAGCAGAAGAAACCCCTCAGCACCATTCGAACATATGCACGGCTACGACGACGATGCCGAGACCGACTCCGACTTTTTCCCGATCTCTGCCCCTTCAGAGGAGGAGGACGATTCGGGCGAAGAACTTCCCAGCGAACTTCCCATATTGCCCCTTCGCAATACGGTGTTGTTCCCGGGCGTTGTCATTCCCATTACTGTAGGCCGCGACAAGTCCATACGGCTCATACGAGATGCCAATAGTGGAAATAAAATCATCGGTGTGCTCTCACAGACAGATGTTTCAGTAGAAGAACCCGGGGTGGGCGACCTGCACAACATCGGGACGGTGGCGCGCATCTTGAAAATGCTGCGTATGCCAGATGGGAATACCACCGTGATTATCCAAGGCCGCCAAAGGTTTCGCCTTGAAGAAATCACCCAAACTGAACCCTACTTGAAGGCTCGGGTGACGCCCCACCGCGACGTGAAGCCGCGCAAAAATGATAAGGAATTTGAGGCGCTTATTGGCTCGATGAAGGACATGGCCCTGCAAATCATAGAACAGTCGCCCAATATTCCCAGCGAAGCCGCCATTGCCCTAAGAAACATCGAAAGTGCGGCCTTTCTGATCAATTTTATCGCCAGTAACCTCAATACTGAGGTAGCTGAAAAACAGCGTCTTCTGGAAATGGAAGGTCTCAAAGACCGGGCAACAGACGTACTCACCCAGCTCAACAAAGAACTCCAGATGCTGGAGTTAAAGAATCAGATTCAAAGCAAGGTCAAAGTTGATATCGACAAACAACAGCGCGAATATTTTCTCCACCAACAACTGAAGACCATACAGGAAGAGCTGGGCGGGGCAACACCCGATTTGGAGGCACAAAACCTGCGCGAACGTGCTAAAAAGAAGCAATGGAGCGCCCAAGTCCGCCAACATTTCGATAAGGAAATCGACAAATTACAGCGCATGAATCCGGCAGCAGCAGATTACAGCGTTGTACTCAACTATGTTGAATTGATGCTTGACCTGCCCTGGGATGTCTACAGCACAGACCGTTTCGACTTGAAAAGGGCTCAAAAGATACTGGATCAAGACCATTATGGCCTCGATAAGGTAAAAGATCGAATCATGGAGTTCCTGGCCGTATTGAAACTAAAAGCGAACATGAAGGCCCCGATCCTATTGCTTGTGGGGCCTCCAGGTGTGGGTAAAACTTCTCTGGGAAAGAGTATTGCCCGGGCCATCGGCCGAAAATATGTACGCATGAGTTTGGGTGGTGTTCACGATGAAGCCGTCATCCGCGGACACCGCAAAACCTACATTGGCGCCATGCCGGGCCGTATCATCCAAAGCCTGAAAAAAGCAGGCAGCAGCAATCCTGTAATGGTACTGGATGAAATCGACAAGGTGGGCAGCGATTATCGGGGTGACGTGTCATCTGCCCTGCTGGAGGTTTTGGATCCGGAGCAGAACAGCACTTTCTTCGATCATTACCTGGAGGTCGACTACGACCTGAGCAAAGTCCTGTTTATCGCAACGGCCAACAGCTTATCAAGCATACAGCCCGCCCTACTCGACCGGATGGAGGTCATTGAAATTAATGGTTATACATTGGAAGAGAAGCAAGAGATCGCCCGAAAATACCTTATTCCCAAACAACTGGAGGAGCACGGACTGACCAAAGACGATTTTTCCATCAATGCTGCTATGACCCGATATGTCATTGAACGCTACACCCGCGAATCGGGCGTGCGCAGCCTGGATAAAAAGATCGCCTCCCTCGTACGGGGCTTTGCGCGACATAAAGCCATGGAAACCCCATACCGTGTCCAAGTGAACCGCGATGATTGCCATAAGATTTTGGGTGCACCCATATTTGATTCCGACGAATATGAAGGAAACCAAATTGCGGGCGTAGTTACGGGTCTCGCATGGACATCCGTGGGTGGTGATATTCTGTTTATTGAAACCAGTTTGAGCAGAGGCAAGGGAAATGTGAATATTACGGGAAACCTTGGCGACGTGATGAAGGAATCAGCCTCCATCGCGTTGGCCTACGTAAAAGTGCATGCAGGTGAATTGGGTATCGACCACCGATTGTTTGATTCTGTCGATATCCACATCCATGTGCCCGAGGGTGCTACGCCCAAAGACGGGCCTTCAGCTGGAATTACCATGCTCACGAGCATCGTTTCGGCCTTCACCCAACGAAAAATTCGTCAAAAATTGGCCATGACCGGGGAAATCACCCTAAGGGGGCGTGTTTTACCCGTCGGAGGCATCAAGGAGAAGATCCTGGCCGCCAAAAGAGCCGGTATAGGCCATATTGTGCTCAGTAAGCAAAACCGCAAGGACATTGAAGAAATCAGGCAGGATTACATCCGCGACCTCGAATTTCATTATGTGGACCGAATGTCAGACGTCTTGGCATTCGCCATACTGCCCGAAAAAGTGCAGAAGGCGGTCGACCTGATGTCTATGATTGAGCCCAAAGCTGTTGTTCCTGTTGCCACCAAATCATTCACTGCTTGATGACAATGGGCATGGTCACCAAATCCACCGGTAGCTGGTATGAGGTGGATGCGGGCCATGGCCAGGTGTTGAAGTGCCGTTTGCGGGGCAAAATCAGGCTCGACGACGCAGGAAAAACAAATCCTGTGGCTGTGGGAGATCATGTTATGGTACACCTCGATGATCATGAAGAAGCCGTCATCACTGAGATCTTACCGAGAACCAATCACATCATTCGGAAGGCCACTAACCTGAGTAGGCAACAGCATGTTTTGGCTGCCAATATTGATCAGGTCATGATTGTAGCCAGTTTGTCGCGCCCCAAAATATCGCCAGGTTTTATCGATCGCTATTTGGTGACCACCGAAGCCTACGGCATACACTCGATTTTGGTATTGAATAAGCTTGATCAATGGTCGGCCCAGGAAGTAGAACAAGCGAATGAACTCAGGTCAATATACACGAATGCGGGGTATTCTGTATTCTGCACCTCAGCCATTCGGGGCGACGGACTCGATTCCGTACGCGACCATTTGTCATCAAAAATTACTTTAATCAGTGGATTTTCTGGAGTAGGAAAAAGCAGTCTTCTGAATAAACTCTTTGGTCATTTGAACCTAAAGACAGGAGAAGTAAGCCAGTTTTCGCGCAAGGGCACCCACACCACCACATTTGCGCAGATGTTCACCCCAGAACCAGATTTAAGAATCATCGACACACCAGGTATTAAGGAATGGGGATTAGCCGATATCTCAGGCTATGAACTGGGCCACCACTTCCCTGAATTTCGGTCATACCTTCCTCAATGTCATTTTAATACCTGCACCCACGCCCATGAGCCTCAATGCGCTGTTCGGGAGGCCGTTGAGGGCGGAAAAATACCCCGTCAGCGCTATAAAAGTTACCTCAGTATGCTACTCAATGAAGATAACCGTGCATGATTAAATGCAGTTATTGGCTGCCAGTATGTCGTATTTTAGCATGACCTATGAAAACGATCATTCAACGCGTGCATTCAGCTACTGTAGCAGTAGACAATGAGCTCATCGGGCAAATAGGACATGGTCTGATGGTTTTAGCGGGTTGGGCGCCGGACGATACCGAATCTGAACACGACTGGATGGCATCGAAACTGTTAAATATGCGTATTTTTCCAGATGAGAGCGGTCAAATGAATCGTTCGCTCCTGGATATCGGTGGAGAAATCCTGGTGGTGAGCCAGTTCACCCTCTTTGCTTCTACCAAAAAGGGAAACCGACCGGGATATTCTCTGGCCGCGTCTCCTTCAGATGCCCTGCGGTTATATGATCATTTCTGCCTTACGCTTCATAAAATGCTGCCCAATCGGGTTCAAACCGGAAGATTTGGTGCCGATATGCTCATTAGACTGGAAAATTATGGACCCGTTACCATTATTGTTGATACCCAGAACAAAATATGACACCCCCCCCATCAAGCACAGGAATCGGTGCAGCTGACGCGAATGAATCACTTCGACTAAAGGAGATACAGAAATTAGTCGATCAGTGGATCAGCACCGTTGGTGTACGCTACTTCAATGAACTCACGAACACTGCCATATTGATGGAGGAGGTTGGTGAGCTCGCGCGAATCATGGCCCGGGCTTATGGAGAACAGTCGTTCAAAGAAGGCGAATCCGCAGAGCTGTTGGCGGATGAAATGGCCGACGTTCTTTGGGTTCTCATTTGCCTGGCCAACCAGACCGGTGTAGACTTAGAAGAAGCATTCAAAAAAAATTTGCGTAAGAAGACAACCCGTGATGCCCTAAGGCACCAGAACAATACGAAATTGAAAACAGATTAACACATCCGACCGAACATCGAATGATTCGAACGAATTAATCGGATCTTGCTACCAATTCCCCTTCCATCAGCACAGGAACAATGTTGAATAAGTCACGCTTCAGACAGAATGCGATTTCATCTGCCAGGCCTTTCGAAGCCAAACGCAAGTAATGAGATGAACCCGATACGGCCTGTTCGAGGCCGTGCTCATGTTGTTTGTAAAGGGCCAATGCAGCCACAGCGGGATCACCAGAGACTTGAAAATATCCACTCAATGCAGCAATAAATCCGCCGGCGCACAAGGTGTCTTCCAGACTGAATTGTCCTTTCCAGCCCGCACAGAACAAAACAACATCGCCCGGAAACTTCAGGAGTTGATGAACCACGGCGAGCTGGTTGAGGAATCCGCCAATCATGACCTTTTCCGCCGACAGAGACAACAAAACCGCGCGGGTGCCATTCGTTGTTGTGAGCGCGATTTTTTGTCCGGCCCACCGACCCTCACGGTATGAAAAAGGGGAATTACCTAAACGAAAACCCTCGGCGACCTGACCACCACGCTCAGCTGCAGGAATGTATCCTCGCGTTGCCCAATACATAGCGTCATCTGGCTCAGCAACCGGCCGAAATGCGGAAACACCATGGGATAAACCCGTAATGACGGCTGAACTGGCACGGAGCACATCAATGATGACGACACACTTCCCTGAAAAATCGTGACAACCATGCAGCAGTGGACTCAAACAAACTTCTATGGAGCGCCTGGACATCAAACAAAAGGCAATTTCACTACCTGAGCCTTGAGGTTCTTCCCACGGATGTTGATCCATATGTAACTGCCGACAGTTTGGTGCTCGGGATCCACAAAACCCAATCCAATCAGCTTAGCCGTCGAAGGCGATTCTGATCCAGAGCTGACTACCCCAATTTGCTGACCCGTCGCATCTAAAATCTCGAAATCATGGCGGGGAATGCCCTTATCGATCATCTCAAAGCCCACCAAATACCGATCACAACCCCCATTTCTCTTGTTGAGCAGTAAATCCTTGTGAATAAAGTCCTTATTGTAACGAACAATCCAATCCAAACGAGCCTCAACCGGACCACTCGAATAGCTCAGCTCATGCCCGTTGAGGCAATAGCCTTTTTCTAGGCGCAGTGTATCCCGTGCGCCCAATCCACATGGCAAAATACCATGTGCAGCACCCGCCTCCATCAGCGCATGCCAAACCTTGGTGGCCGAATTTTTTGGGATGTACAGCTCAAAACCACCCGCACCTGTGTAGCCTGTGGCCGAAATGATGACACCATCCACCCCAGCCACAGCACCTGTGCAGAAATGGTAATAAGCCAAATCCCGAACGGCTTCGCTGGTACATGCTTCCAAAACATCAACTGCTAAAGGCCCCTGAAGTGCCAGAAGCGCAATTTCTTGAGAAATGTTGTCGATGAAACAGTCAGGTCGGGCATGCAAGCTCAATACTTCAGCCACTTCACCGACGCGTGAAGCATTCACCACGAGCATAAACGCATCATCCCCCATGCGGTAAACCAAAAGATCGTCGACGATGCCCCCATCTTCATGGGGAATGCAGCTGTATTGTGCTTGTCCTACCTTTAACCGTGCAACATCATTGGTGGTGATAAACTGCAAGAAAGCCAAAGCGCCTTGGCCCGAAACAGTAAATTGCCCCATGTGCGACACATCAAACAGACCACAGGCGTTGCGCACGCTGAGGTGTTCACTCCGGATGCCCGAATAACTTAAAGGCATGTCATAGCCCGCAAACGCCATCATGCGTGCACCCAATTGAAGGTGAACATCATGTAAAGGGGTATGTAAAGGTGTTTGTTCCATGACACAAAAATACGAGATATCGCCACTGAAGCCTATTTTTGTCTGTTCTCTTTTCTATGCAACTGACCCACCCGATCACCCTCGAACAAGCCGCACATTTTTTGCAGTGCCGCTATGTAGGCGAGCCCGATGCCCCAATAACCGGACTGAATGAAATTCATAAGGTCAGGCCGGGCGACCTCACCTTTGTAGACTTCCACAAATACTACCATAAGGCCCTTCACTCGGCGGCTGATTTTGTGTTGATTGATCAAGAGCCTGATGATCGAAATTATAAGTCATTGTTGATCAGCAAAAATCCCTTCGATGACTTTAACAAATTAATTAGACGATTTCATCGGCCAACACCAATTATTGGTGAACATTTCTATCAGGGTGTCGGTGTGCAAATTGGTGAAGGATCGCGCGTCATGGAGCATGCAGTGCTTGGTGACGGGGTAGTGATTGGGCGCGACTGCCTGATTTACCCCCATGTGGTGATTTATCCGGGCACCTACATCGGTGATCGTGTGGTCATTCATGCCAACACGGTCATTGGTCAGGATGCATTCTACTTTAAGCGCAAGCCCGAGGGTTACGACAAGTTGTTGTCATGCGGACGCGTACTCATCCATAACGACGTGGAAATTGGTCCGTGTTGCACCATTTCTCGAGGGGTGAGTGGCGATACCATCATTGGTGCGGGCACCAAATTCGATGCGCAGGTTCACATCGGACACGGCGTTGAAATGGGCAAAAACTGTCTGATGGCGGCTCAAGTGGGCATTGGGGGGAAAACCATCATCGGCGATGAGGTGAAGTTTTGGGGACAAGTGGGCGTTCAAAAAGACATCCGAATTGGAGATGGTGCGGAAGTGCTCGGGCAATCGGGCATTACCAAATCAATAGATGGGGGTCAGGTTTATTTCGGTACTCCGGCCACCAATGTGCGGCAAGTATACCGCGAGATGGCCTGGCTCCGTTCGCAGGCACGCGCGAAGTGATGAACATGAGCCTAAAAACGCACGTTAATGCTAGCAGTACCCGAAATTTAGACGCCGAAATTCAACGCTAACTGCTTCGTTTTAAACCGAAAGCTTTTCCTATGTAGGGGCGATGGCCCATGTTGTTCGATTGCGCTTCGGTGGCCGCGTGTGGGATATCCCTTGTTTACATCCCAACCATACAGAGGGTAACGGGTATGGTAATCGTGCATCAGCGCATCCCTGTAGGTTTTGGCCAGAATACTGGCCGCAGCGATGCATGCTACCATGGCATCTCCACCCACCACGCAGGTATGCGGAATGGTGTCATGTGGGACAAAATAATGTCCGTCGATCCACAAATGCGGGGGAATTTTACCCAAATGATTGATGGCACCATGCATGGCCTGCATGGACGCCTGAAGGATGTTGATGTGATCAATCTCTTCATTACAACAACTAAATACTGAATAGGCAGCGGCATGTTCTTCGATGTAGTGGCGTGCCACATCCCTGGCTTTGGCCGACAACTGCTTGGAATCGGCCACACGGCTTAGGTCGAAATCCTCACCCAAGATAACCGCCGCCGCTACCACCGGCCCTGCCAGGCATCCCCTACCCGCTTCATCGCAACCCGCTTCATATTGAGGCACAGGCATCCACGTCATTTGGGATTTGGTCATGCGTCAAATCTACGCGCTTTCCAACTTTAATCGTCCGAGTGGGGCGAGTAAGTCTGATCAGGCTGAGTAAGTCTGATCAGGCTGAGTAAGTCTGATCGGGCTGAGTAATTCTGATCAGGCTGAGTAAGTCTGATCAGGCTGAGTAATTCTGATCAGGCTGAGTAAGTCTGATCGTGCTGCTGGGGCGATTAGGGCTAATAGGGCCCGATTAAAACGGCAACCAGGGCGTATTTAACAATTCCATCGATCGTTGCGATGCAATCTGAGTAGCTGGTTGAATGACCACGATACACTTTATTCTTTTCCACGGTCAACAAACAATCCGAATAGCTAGTCGAATTGCCGCGGTATATTTTTCCTTCGCCAATGGTGTATAAGCAATCTGAATAGCTGGTTGAATTACCCGCATAGATTTTGTTGCCATGGATGGTGAATAAGCAGTCGGAATAACTAGTGGAATTTCCTTTGTATACCTTTCCATCGTTAAAAGTGTACCGGCAATCGGAGTAGCTCGTAGAATTTCCCCGATAAACTTTCTCGTCATTCACTGTGTACAAGCAATCTGAATAGCTGGATGAGTTACCCCTATAAATCTTAGTTTGGGCCATAGCAAAAACAACATTGAGGGTGAATATGGTTAAAAGGATGACTTTTCTCATTATTTGAAAGTTGAATAGGGGACTTGACATGTGAGTGCCAAAATAATTGTTTTTAGAACAATAAAAACAACGCACAACAAATTATTGGTGCATCAAAAAAAAATCAAAACCGAATGAGAGAACTGTTAGAAATAACTTCCATTCACCGGATCAGATGTGCCCATGAAATAGCTCACGCGACTGCCCAGCGACACCAGAAAATCTCCGATTTTCTCCAGTTTTCGGACAATGGACAGCCACATCAGTGCATTGAGTGCTTCGTGCTCACCCACACCACCACGGAGGTATCCGGCAAGCAAGGCGTCCGTCTCAATATTGATGCGATTGATACGCTGCTCAATCCAGTCGAGTTGATCGGCATCGGGCCTACGCTCGTCTTCAAATGACCGCATGACATGATCGAACATCGATAAAATGAGCCGCATCATCTCCGTCAGTTGAACATCAACTGGGGGCCTTCTGATGCCCTTTTGATACACCCTTTGGTAGAAACCAACAGCCGATTGAGCACTGTCGGATACATATTCTAAATCTGATGCCATTTTGTTGATGGCAAAAACCATTCTCAGATCTCGGGCTACCGGAGCGAACAAGGCCAAAACCTGTTCGCAGCGTACCTCAATTCGCTGATGCCAAACATCAGCCTGACGTTCGGCCAATTCCACCTCCAAAATCGCCTCTTGATCGCCAGTTTCCAAAACCATGAGGAGGGCATCGAGTTGCTCACGCACCTGATCGCCCATTTGGGTGACCAACAATCGAAGCTGAAGGAGCTCAAGACTGATTTGGGTTGTTGCCATGGGACTTTGCAAAATACGTACAAAGCGCCTATAACAATGATTATCAGCTTAAAATTAATATAAATACAACATTAAATCTAGATATCACCGAGTATGGGGCGCACCAAGAGTTCTTCCACTATGGAGCCGGGACCAAGTTTCCAGGAGGTCCAAATCAATTCAGCAATATCCGCTGGGCGCATGAACCGATCTTCCGGAAAACCGCTTTCCGCCCAACTCGACGTGTAGGTAGGTCCGGGTAAAATGGCTGTTACACCGACCCTGTAGGGCATGAGCTCCTGCCTCAAACTTCTGGCCAGACCAAGTAGCGCGTGCTTGCTTACGGCATAGGCCCCACCGGCCGGATAGGCTTTGATGGATGCAGTCGAACACATGAAGAACAGCTGAGCACCAGTGCTCATCTTAATCAAATCGGTAAGTCCACGCGTGAGGTAGTAGGCCGAAAGTACATTCACTTCCAAAAGCGACAGAAACTGACCATCCGGCTCGTCGAGCAATGGTCCGGGCAGAAAGAGACCCGCATTGTGCACCAGTAAGTCGAGCCGTTCACCAGCCTCCTTACGGATCCAGTCGGCACATCGTGCTGCTTCTTCACGTTTTCCTAGATCGAAAGGGGCACATGAGAAATGTTGGCTCGGAAACTGAGATTCAAGCTCATTCAACAAGGATTGAAGTTCAGAATTCGTTCGGGCAGTAAAGAGCACTGAACAACCACCCTGCGCCAGACGGTGCACAACGGCGCGGCCAATACCCCTCCCGGCACCCGTCACCACTGCGATACATTTATGAGACATCCCCCAAATATGGGAGATAAACCCGTATTTTTGACCCAGTTCCTCAACTGATCCATGATTTTTTTCTACCATCTGGGCCGTTATCTGTTGCTTTTGCGCAGGCTATTTAAAAAACCGGAAAATCGCCTGCTGTATGGCCAGGAACTGATCCGACAAATGTATTCTATCGGAGTGGGATCCATCGGGATCGTCACCATCATTGCTGTTTTTTCGGGTGCAGTAACCACCGTACAAACCGCATATCAACTCATTGCGGGATGGATTTCAAAATCCGTGATTGGCGCCATCGTGAGCGACAGCAGCCTGCTCGAATTGGGACCGACCATCACTTCATTGGTTTTGGCAGGCAAAATTGGTTCCAGCATTGCTTCCGAAATCGGTACCATGCGGGTCACCGAACAAATAGACGCCCTTGAAATCATGGGCATCAACGCCCCAGGATACCTGATCGGACCAAAAATTCTCGCTGCATTGCTCACGATACCTCTATTAATCGTATTGAGCATCAGCTTATGCACAGCTGGCGGTATGGTTGTGGGCGAACTCACTGGCATTGTGCCATACACACAGTTCGTGGAAGGTGCCCGTTCTACTTTCCAGACCTATAATCTCATTTTCTCCATGACAAAAGCCATCACCTTTTCCTTCTTGATATCCTCCATTTCCGCCTATCAGGGCTACTATGTGGAAGGTGGGTCATTAGAGGTTGGCAAAGCAAGTACAATGGCAGTGGTATTCAGTTCGGTGGCGATTCTCGTTGCCGATTACGTATTGGCCCAACTTCTTCTGTAAGATGATTGAGATCCAGTCAGTGACCAAGAATTTTGGGCAAAAAACAGTTTTGCACCGCTTGTCTGCCCGTTTCGAGCCGGGCCATGTGAGCATGATTATCGGATCCAGTGGGAGCGGTAAGTCAGTCCTGATGAAAATTTTGGTTGGTCTGTTCGCACCCGATGATGGTCATGTTTTCTACGGCTCAAATGATTTTTTCAATTTGGATATCGAAGCCAAGACCGAAATCCGGAAGCAAATTGGGATGCTTTTCCAAAATTCAGCGTTATTCGACTCATTGAATGTAGCGCAAAATGTGTTGTTTCCGCTCCAGATGTTCAGTAATCACACAGCCCGACAGCAATTGGAACGAGTGAACCATTGTTTGGAGCGGGTTGGCCTGGCGGGCACCAACCACCTGCATACGAGTCAACTCAGCGGGGGAATGCGCAAAAGGGTAGGCATTGCAAGAGCAATCGCTCTTGAACCGAGGTATTTATTCTGCGACGAACCCAATTCTGGGCTTGACCCTTTAACCTCAATCAAAATTGATGAACTTATACGGGAAATCACCTTAGAATCCGACATAACCACTGTGGTGAACAGCCACGACATGAATTCGGTGATGGAAATTGGTGATCACATTTGCTTTCTGTTTCAAGGAAGGATGTTGTGGACGGGAAGTAAGAGCAACATCATGGAAACGGACTGCCAAGAATTAAATGACTTCGTTTTTGCTACATCATTTTTGAAACAAATGCGGGGACGAAGCAAGGGTCATGCAAGATGAGTTTTATGCCCTATTGGGCTGAATATATGCCATTTTTGACGACCTTCGCACTCATTCTATTTTGAATTCAATCTTTTATTTTTCAAGTAAATAACACAAATTAATTTAATTATTTAATTTTATGAGCATATTGGTGAACAAAAACTCGAAAATTCTGGTACAAGGCTTTACCGGTAACGAAGGAACCTTTCACGCCGAACAAATGATGGCCTATGGAAGTCAGGTTGTTGGAGGCGTAACACCGGGTAAAGGAGGGAGCGAACACCTTGGGCGCCCTGTTTTTGACACCGTTTCTGAGGCAATTGACAGAACTGGCGCCAACACTTCCATCATTTTCGTGCCCCCAGCTTTCGCTGCTGATGCCATTATGGAAGCGGCCGATGCGGGTATTGATGTGATTGTCTGCATCACTGAGGGTATCCCTACCCGCGATATGATCGCCGCGCGTGAATATCTCCGGTCAAGAAACAGCCGTCTGATTGGGCCTAATTGCCCGGGAATAATCACACCAGATGAGGCCAAAGTTGGCATTATGCCCGGCTTTGTTTTCAAAAAGGGGAATGTAGGGATTGTATCACGTTCAGGTACGCTCACGTATGAGGCCGCTGACCAAGTTGTTAAGGCGGGGATGGGAATTTCCACGGCCATTGGCATTGGTGGAGATCCAGTAATTGGCACTACGACTCGTGAGGCAGTCGAATTATTTGCCTCAGACCCGGAGACTGAAGCGATTGTACTCATCGGTGAAATTGGCGGTCAAATGGAAGCAGATGCTGCGCGTTGGATTCGGGATTCAAAATTGAATAAGCCTGTGATTGGATTTATTGCTGGTCAAACAGCACCTCCTGGTCGCCGAATGGGCCACGCGGGTGCTGTGGTAGGTGGCACAGAAGACACTGCAGCTGCAAAAATGCGCATCATGGAAGAATGCGGCTTGCATGTGGTGGCCTCGCCTGCCGATATTGGTCAGACTGTACGCAAAGCACTCGGCAGGTAATTCGTCATTAGAATCCAAGCAACATCCCGGCTATAGTGGCGTTCAACAAGGAAGCTGCTGTACCTGCCATTAAAGCCTTCACACCAAGTTGAGAAAACAGCGTTCTGCGTTCGGGTATCAGTCCGCCAATTCCTCCCACTTGAATCCCAATGGACGCCACGTTGGCGAACCCACAAAGGGCATAAGAAGCCATTAAAATCGTTTTTTCTGATGCGAATGCCCCGCTGGCCTTCAGTTCTGAGAGGCTTGTAAAGGCCACAAACTCATTCAAAATGGCCTTTTCTCCGAGCAGCTGCCCCATCAACAACACATCCTCGCCACGTACCCCCATCAGCCATGAAATAGGGGAAAACAACATGCCCAATACCAACTGCACGCTCAACCCATCATAACGGCCCCCGCTTATTTGCGCAATCCAGCCGTTGAGACCCGTCCACCCGCCTACCCAATGTTGGAGCATAAAGTTCAACATCGCCATGAGGGCTGTAAAAACAAGGAGCATGGCACCCACATTCACAGCTAATTTTACGCCATCAGTGGTGCCTGTTGCTACGGCCTCAAGTACGTTGTCACCCATGGTATCGCGGGGCACAGATAAATCGGATGAAAATTCTTCTGTCTCTGGCACAAGCATCTTAGCCGCCAATATTCCTGCTGGAGCAGCCATAACGGATGCGGTGAGAAGATGCCGGGCAAACAATGCTTGGGATTGAGGGTCGTCTCCCCCCAAAAAGCCAATATACGCAGCCATGACTGCTCCGGCAATGGTCGCCATCCCACCGGTCATCAAAGCCATGATTTCCGAGCGGGTCATTCGATTGAGGTATGGCTTAATCAGGAGTGGGGCCTCTGTTTGTCCCATAAAAATATTCGCAGATGCGGCCAAACTCTCTGCTCCAGAAATATGAAGTAGACGGTTCATGACCCAGGCAAATACGAATACTATGCGCTGTAAAATGCCCAAATAGTACAGCAAACTCGTGAAGGCCGAAAAGAAAATGATGGTGGGCAATACCTGGAACACAAAAATAAACCCATAAGTGTCGACTGAAGTCACGAGACCACCAAACAGGAATTCTGAACCCTTACGCGAAAAGCCGAGCAGCTCAACGATGAAACCACTGACCACAGCGAATGCACGTCCGACCGCCCCTACTTTCATCACCAGAATAGCCAGCGTAAGCTGCAAGCCGAGCGCAGGCAAAACTGTACGCCATGCAATCCTTTTCCGGTTCTCAGATAACAAATAAAGCAGACCAAGCAAGGACACCAAGCCAAGCAATCCATTGAGTAAGGACATCATCATGCCCCAAACCTAATGAAAAGTATCTTTAATGTGAAAGAAAATTGGCAAGCGGATTTAAAGCATTCCTCTTTTTCTTAACTCATCCCGAATGAGTGCTGCTTCTTCATAGTGTTCACCATCAACAGCCTGTTGCAGTCGCTCCTGGAGCTCTGCGTATCCCAATTTTCGGTAAGGAGATGGCTTTGACTCAGGTTCTTTTACCACATAATCTGTAGAATTGCTGCTATCCACATGCGCATGTGATGCATCAGCCACCCGATCAGGGTCCAGCATAACGCCTCCTGAATCCAAAACATGGGGAAAAGTATAGACAGGGCAGCCAAATCGCACAGCAAGGGCCAGTGCATCTGAGGTACGGGCGTCGACCTGCCTGAGCTCGTTTCCCTGCCTGCAATGTAATCGGCTGTAGAAAATACCTTCCCTTAAATCCGCGATGACCACTTCTTCAATCTCGATGTCGAATTCTGAAGCAAAATTCCTGAATAAATCATGGGTCAGTGGACGGGCCGGCTTCATATTCTCCAATTCTATCGCAATGGCCTGGGCCTCGAAACCCCCAATAATGATGGGGAGCTTGCGGCCGCCCCCCTTCTCGCCCAAAATAAGGGCGTAGGAGTTGGCCGAGGTGTTGCTGTCTGAAAGCGCAACAATTTCCAATTCTATTTTTTTCATCAGGCGTGAGAAGCCTTAAAGAGCTGAACAGCCGCTGTCAGTCGCGGCAATACGTCAAAAGCATCGCCCACAATCCCATAATCAGCCACCTTGAAAAATGGCGCTTCTTTGTCGGTATTGATGGCCACGATCACTTTGCTCGAACTCACGCCTGCCAAATGCTGAATGGCACCGGAAATGCCGATGGCAATATATAAATCCGGTTTGATGGTGATTCCCGTTTGTCCGACGTGTTCTTCATGTGGGCGCCAATGCATATCGCTGACCGGCTTGGAGCAAGCGGTGGCTGCACCGAGACTACTTGCCAGGGATTCGACCAAATGCCAGTTTTCTGGTCCTTTTAATCCGCGCCCTGCAGACACCACACGTTCGGCCTCAGTCAATGGAATTTTACCAAGCACCCGGTCAACCCGATTCACACGGATTTTTGTTTGACTGGATTCGAAGGTATTGGGCAAGGCTACTGTTTTCATTTCACCGACGGGGCGACTTTCAACAGGAAAGGAATTAGGGGTAATGGCCATGACGCATGGAAGCCCGAGTACCTGTAGGTAGGCATAACCTTTATTAGAAAAAACGGATCTTCGGACTTCCCAACCTGTATCTGATTTTTTAGGCACATCAATCACGCCTGAGGCAAGGGGTATGCCCATACGTACGGCCAAACGGGGTGCTATTGACTTTCCCAAATAGGTATTGGAGACAACAAGTTGGTGAGCACCAAACAGACTTGCAGCTTGTGTCAGGTAATGCACAACCGCATCGACCTCATTTAAATCGTGTTCGGCGCTGTAGTGAGCCGAAACACCTAGGTCTTGAAGTTGCTGCAAGGCTTCTGAGGATGCGGCTGAAGAACACAGCACACTGCACTGTGCTTGAAGACCATGCGCCAATTGAACGCCAAATGAAACCGCTTCTAAAGCAATCTTCTTCAAAATACCATCCTGAACAGGGGCGAAAACAAGTACTGACATGTTCGATCTCGATAAAATTGTTAAATAGTGATTAAATGACTTTTGACTGTTCGTGAAGGAGCGATACCAACTGGTCCATGTCGCCCGCATCCACAAACCTACACCCGGCTTTGGCCACCGGTGGCTCGTAACGCGACACCTGCGTTTGATCGGCGTTTGCCGATGCCGACACCACCTCCAATGGTTTGGTACGTGCCATCATGATGCCCCGCATATGAGGAATTCTGGGTTCTGTGAGTTCCTTCTGACAAGTGGCCACGAAGGGATGAGTCACCTGCGCAAAGGCCCGACCACCGTCTACATCGAAAGAGACCTCGGCTTCTGTGCCGTTGCTGCTGATGGATGTCAGGATGTTGATCAAAGGCAAGCCCAACAATTCAGCCAGCATCCCCCCTACCATCCCGCCATTGTAATCGATGGACTCCCTGCCGCAAAGGATCAAATCATAGTGCTCTTTGGTGGCAACCATAGCCAATTCGCGCGCTACCTGTATGGCGTCTGTTGCATCAGCATCGATCCGAATGGCTTTATCAGCACCAATGGCCATGGCCTTACGAAGATTAGACTCTGAGTCGGCCCGACCCACATGCACCACGGTCACACTTCCCCCACCCAAAGACTCATTCAACTCTAAAGCCTTGGTAAGCGCCAATTCATCGTATGGATTGATGATGAATTGAACACCGTTTTTGTCGAGTGACTTACCATCGGATGTAAAAACAATACGCGTTGTTGTGTCGGGCACCTGGCTCAGACAGACCAGTATATTCATATTTTTGAAAAATGATGTACGGAATAAAGCACAAAAATAAGGATAAATGAAGCATCATAGTGAGGGAAATGCGCGTGTAGGGCGACTTCAATCATTGATTCGGCAAAACCCTCAGGATCCGTTCCTGCAATATGCGCTCGGACTTGAATGGGAGAAGCAATTACAATGGGAAGCAGCCGAGGAGATCTGGCGCAAATTGTTGCTATCTCATTCAGATTACCTCCCAGCCATGCAACGACTCGCGGAGTTGTATTGGGCCCAAGAAAATTGGGTCAAAGCGCATGAATGCGCGACCGAGGCGCATATTTGTGCCGAAAAATTAGGCGACACTCACGCCCAAGAAATCGCCAATGATTTGCTGGTGCAAATAGAAGCCCGAATGAATGAAGGATAAAATCAATGTCAGATTAAAATCGCATGCCGAGGCTCAATAACAACTCCATACGGAACTGTCTTATGTTCGCCCCGAAATTGGGAGCGGGCAAGGATAGGCTGTATGGTTCACGATAGATATTCCAGGAACGATGAGACACACAGACATCAAGGATAAAAGGGTCCTTTCGGTAGCCGCACCCCAATGAAACCTCACGCTGAGCGCGGTTACCACCGCCGGTATTGAGTTCCGGAAGAAAAGGAGACGTGCTGTAGGCCATTCCCATACGAAAGGCGTAAGGTCCGAGCAATCCTTCGCCGCCCAATCGAAAAGTGCTGGTCGAGGAGAATAAATTCGTGACATCATTGTTCACGTTTCTCGCCCATTCTGCTGTTCCGGCATCGAGGTCAACGGTGCGCACCCGCATGCGCTGGAAAGACATATAATCAAAGCCCGCTGTGATGAGGCCTTTATTTCGAAAAACGAGGGCCAAGCCAACACTTGTTCGGGCTGGTCGACGGAATTTATATTCGAAGGGTGCATAAACAGGCGATGCAGCGAAGGCATAGGTGGGCACCGAATCGAAAGTGGCCTCTAAATCGGTCTGAAAATCCTCCTCAACAGTGAGTCGCGCGGGTGGCGCATACGAAAATCCGAGTCTCAAAATCTCTGAAGGCCTGAAAATTGCCCCAAATTTCCATTCAAAACCATCCGCCACCGAATAAATGTTTTGTGTATAACGAAACGACTTAAAGTCGAAGATGCTATCGGCTTCATCCGTTTCGGTGAATGAAGTAACCCGATCCAATCGTGCGCTCAGTATGCTGAGTGATGCGCCGAGTTGCAAGACATTCTTCCAATTGCCTGCCAAGGTAAACTGATAATCAGACATCTGGCCACTGCTGCGGGCCACCTCTTCCTGCCGAACGCCACCACTGGGCACGATAGAGAGGTAGTAAGAAGTACTATCGCCCGGCCTTTGGGGATTAATGAGGCCTGTTCTTGAAGCAAGAGCCGCCGTAAAAGGAAATTGGGCAGCTATAAATGCCGTACCTGAATTGGCTTCTTCCTGAAAGTAATTGACCAAACTTGTTTTTGTATTGTACCCATCGAGCTGCCACCGACCAGAAAAAACGGCAGATTGGTTTAACGTAAACCCATAATGCACGCGCAGCCAACCTGAGCCACTTTCCTGGGGTTTTTCCGCAATCACAATGCCTAAGGACGGAAGCCTTACATCACCCCTACTGCTGCGCACGCGCGAGTTCAGATAATCAGATCGCGCCCCTACCGAACCCATTGAAGCAGACAAACCCAATACTGAAGAATGAAATCCTGCAATTCCGGCGGGATTGACCAATGCGCCGCCCCAATCAGCGCCCAAGGCCACTAATGAGCCTCCTAAAGCGCTTGAACGGGCAGAACCAACGGGCTGAAACTGACTGAACTGTAGCATATCAATAGCATACTGTGCCATTGATTTGTTTGAACAAAGCAGTAAGCCAAATAGAAGGAAAGGCGAAATACGCTTCATCCTCATCGTGGACGAACGGATGTTGTGGTCCTATTTCCGCCGCTTGATGATGGCGTGGTTGGGCGAGTATATCCTGATGGGCTGCTCCTCGAGGGAGCTGATGGTGAATAAGATCCTGAGGTACGGGGCGCGGAGTACGATCGTGAAGGCGCTGTTGTTTTCGAGGGAATGTTCGTGCGCGAAGGCGTACTGGGTGCGGAAGTTCGAGGCGTGTAGGAACCTGATGAACCGGTAGAGCCGGAGCGGGAAGGCGAATAAGTACGCGGCGTGTAGGAACCTGATGAACCGGTAGAGCCGGAGCGTGAAGGCGTATAAGTACGCGGCGTGTAGGAACCTGATGAACCGGTAGAACCGGAGCGGGAAGGCGTATAAGTACGCGGCGTATAGGAACCTGATGAACCGGTAGAACCAGAGCGGGAAGGCGTATAAGTACGCGGCGTGTAGGAACCTGATGAACCGGTAGAACCGGAGCGGGAAGGCGTATAAGTACGCGGCGTATAGGAACCTGATG
>CAIVQI010000082.1 GCA_903908015.1 uncultured Bacteroidota bacterium | reverse complement strand
CCTGATTGCTACCCAGAATGACCTTGCCATTCTCCAAGAGCAGTGCAGCCCCTACAAAAAATTTAGAATATGGCGCATAGGCCGTCGCAAGCGCTTTGTGGGCGGAAAGTAAAAGGTGTTGAACACGCTCATCCAGAGCATCAATATGATGCCCCCGAACTACACAGTTTCTTTGGATATTTGTCGAAAATTCCTGATTCCCTTCCATTCCAAGCATGAACTCGACAATTTAAACAATTTTAAACAAATCACCAAATCCATGGCAGAATCCTCTATACTTGTACTGGGAGCCGGGCGGTCGGCCACGTACTTAATCGACTACCTACTCGAGCACGCAGCACAAAACCAATGGATCATCACCATAGCGGATTTGCATGCTGAAGCGGCCGAGCGGGCTGCCCGTGGACACTCCCAAGCCCGCGCGGTTGCGGCTGATTTAGCAGACGAAAACATCCTTCAAGAACTTCTAAAAAATCAAAAGCTTGTTGTCTCCCTTTTGCCTGCCGACAAGCATCCGGTTGTTGCCCGTTTGGCGCTGCAACAGAATGTTTCGCTTTTCACAGCCTCTTATGTTTCTGCAGAGATGCAGAAACTTGATGATCAGGTGAAACGCGCCGGCCTTCTTTTCCTAAATGAGTTGGGATGCGACCCCGGAATTGATCACATGAGCACCATGGAGCTTCTTGGACAATTGACCGCGGAGGGTGCCCGGATCACTGGATTCTATTCATTTACAGGTGGACTTATCGCAGCAGAATGCGACAATCAGCCGTGGCACTATAAGTTTTCATGGAATCCCAGAAATGTGGTGCTCGCAGGTTCACCTGGCCCGGCACAATATCGCTACCAGCATTCAACCCGTCAACTTCCCTATGCACGCATCTTTCGGGAGCCAATCAGGATCAACGTCCCTGGCGTGGGCCATCTCGACGCCTATCCCAACCGCGATTCCCTGCCCTATACCACCCTTTACGGCTTAAAAGACGTTCCTACCCTTTTAAGAGCAACATTCCGTTACCCCGATTATATGCAGGGCTGGTCGGCCTTGGTCCACCTCGGGCTCACACTGAACCACTACCAACTACAGGCGAAAACCCGAACGCGCCGCGATTTGTTGGTGGAATTTTTACCGCCTCAATACGGCAAAGACCCTAAAGGTGCATTGGAACGCGTATTGAAAACCGACCTGGGATACCCATCGGATCAAATGAATAAAATCTTGAATCAATTTGAGTCGATCGGTTTGTTCGATCCGATCCCACTTCCCAATATTTCCGCTACACCAGCTGAGTTTCTGGAACACATTTTGTTAACTCACTGGTCGCTAGATTCATCCGACCGCGACCGAGTGGTGATGCACCACCGAGTAGATTATGAATACAACGGGGCACTCAGATCACGAACCTCAACTTTAGACATCATCGGTGAAGACGCGACCCGCACCGCGATGGCGAAAACTGTTGGCCTGCCCCTCGCAATAGCCGTACGCCTGTTTTTACAAGGACAAATCCCTTCGCTTGGTGTTCATATTCCAATCCTTCAAGAAATCTACAAACCCATTCTACAGGAGTTATCGGCCTACGGGGTTCATTTTTCAGAATCCGATACGGAACAATTGCAAGACCTCTTTATTTCATGATATCATTGAAAACACCCATTCCTATGCCCCCAAAACACTTGATGGGCTGGCTTGTGATCATCGGGATTGCCGTTTTTTCCCTATTGATAGAACCCTACTTGAAGCCCATCGACAGCATCACTTCGGCTCTGTTATGCGCTATCATGTTGGGTAACTTTATGGCCCCCAATTATTCGGGACGATCTGCTTGGAAATATTCTGAAAAGCACCTTCTGGCTGTGGCCACCATGCTTTTGGGGTTCGGCATGGACCTCAGGCAGGCGCTCAACCTGCCTCCGCAATATTGGGGGTACATTTTGGCCTCTGTGGTGATTGCATTGGTATCAGCCCAACTGATCATGCGTGGGTCTACAAATGCCATGCGGTGGACCATGGGTGCCGGTCAGGCCATCTGTGGCAATAGTGCGATTGCAGCGGCAGCGCCCGTTGTGGGTGCTACCGCAACAGAAATTGGGGTTTCAGTAGCCACGGTCAATCTTTTGGGCACATTCGGAATCATCTTGTTTCCCATGATCAGCAGCCAACTCCAGCTGCCCATTGAAGCATCTGCCTTACTGTTCGGTTCTGTTTTGCAATCAGTCGGTCATGTAGCAGGGGCCGGACAAGCATTGGGATCGGATGTGCTCTCCTTAGCACTGCTGGTGAAAATGGTACGAATCTTATGGCTTGGCCCAGCGGTACTGCTCATGGGGTGGTTGATGACTCGCGTAAACATTCAGCCCGCAGCAGGCAGTCGCGCTGTCGATGTTCAACCAGAAGGATTACTTTCAGTCGTTCCCTGGTATGTATGGGGATTTTTAATCAGCAGTCTTATTGTTTCTACCGGCCTCATTCCGCAAAATGTGGTTAATCTGATGAAAGATGCCGGCAAATACCTTCTCCTCATGGCCATGACCGGCATCGGTTTGGGCATTAATATCCGCCAATTGCTTTCGGTTGGGCCTTCGGCCGGACTGGGTGGCGCTGTCATCTTCGCCCTACAAACAATTTTGGTGATCCTTTTGCTGTCCATTTAGACCCTATGCAAAAGGCACCATACTTCACTTGATGCGCATGATCGACTGACATCAGCTTAAAACATATCAATCAACTGGTTCTTCAAACCCTTCCGCGAATCAGCTGATCCACCACTGATGGATCCAGCAATGTTGATGTATCTCCCAATTGGGAAGTATCCCCTTCGGCAATCTTTCGAAGAATGCGTCGCATGATTTTACCAGAACGGGTTTTGGGCAATCCAGTGACCCATTGTATTTTATCAGGACGTGCAATTTTTCCAATAAATTCGGCAACGGTTGCCGTGATCTCTGAGCGCATGGTATCGGGATCTGAAATTTCCCCCTTACCAATCACAAATGCATAGATGGCTTGGCCTTTCAAATCATCAGCAACACCTACCACGGCCGACTCAGCCACCATGGGGTGCATGTTGATGGCATTCTCGACCTCGGCTGTTCCAATGCGGTGGCCTGAGACATTCAAAACATCATCCACCCGGCCAATAATTCTGTAGTAGCCATCGGCATCGCGACGGGCACCATCACCAGTGAAATAGTAGCCCGGGTAGGCACCAAAATATGTTTGACGGCATCGCTCATGATCGCCCCAAGTGGTCCGAATCATGGAAGGCCACGGATAACGAATAGCCAAATAGCCTTCTCGATCGTTTTCTTGAATTATATCCCCTTGAGCATCGAGCAATACGGGTTGAATTCCAGGCAAAGGCAATCCAGCAAAAGTTGGTTTGAGTGTCGATATTCCGGCCAATGCAGCAATGAGAATACCCCCTGTTTCGGTCTGCCACCAAGTGTCGGTAATGGGGCACCTGCCCTTCCCAACTTCGCGGTGGTACCATTGCCAAGCTTCCTCATTGATGGGCTCACCAACACTGCCCAATACCCGCAAGTTGTTCATGGCGTAGGGTTTCACCCAATCATCGCCAGCCGCCATCAGTGCCCGAATCGCTGTAGGAGCCGTATAAAGCAGGTTTACATGGTGCCGCTCGCATACTTGCCAAAATCGATCTGGTTTAGGCCATGTAGGTACACCTTCAAACATAAGTGTCGTTGTTCCCTGTAGCAATGGGGCATACAACAAATAGGTATGTCCAGTGATCCATCCGATATCGGCCGTGCACCAAAACACTTCACCCGGTTTGGCCCTGAAAACATGAGCAAAACTATAGCCCGCATAAACCATATAGCCGGCACAGGTGTGTACCACCCCTTTAGGTTTACCTGTTGAACCGGAGGTATACAAGATAAACAAGGGGTCCTCAGCTTTCATGACCTCAGCATGCCCGCCCAAATCCGAAGAACGACTGATCTCATCCAAAGCGTCGACATCTCGTCCGGCTACCAAATCCACTGGAGCTCCACAAACTCGATACACCCACACCTTTTCAACACCACCACAATAGTTTAGTGCTTCATCAACCACCGTTTTACAGGGGATCATCTTTCCCCCACGTACGATGGAATCTGCCGTGATCACCATTCGACAACCCGCATCAGCAATTCGATCTGCAAGGCTATGGGCTGAAAAACCCCCGAATACCACAGAATGAATGGCCCCAATTCGGGCTATGGCCAATACCACAATGGCCAGTTCTGGCACCATGGGCATGTATACGCAGATCCGATCTCCTTTTGCCATTCCTTGTCGCCTCAGCGCAGCTGCAGTTCGCTCCACCTCATGGAGCAACTCCTTGTAGGTAAACGTACGTGGCATCCCATGTGGATCACCTGGCTCCCAAATGAGCGCAGTGGCGTTGCCCCGCTCGGCCATGTGCCGGTCGAGGCAATTCAGCGTAATGTTCAGTTCGGCTCCTTCAAACCAACGTACATCGTGGTTGTGAAAGTCCCAACGCACCACCTGCGACCAAGGCTGTATCCATGAATAATGTGATGCGACCTGTGCCCAATATGTCTCTGGTTGGTCGACACTCCACTGCATGGCCTTTTCATAGGCACCGATGCTTTCAAAGGCTTGAATCATAGCCCCAAATTAACAAAAAAATGCATACAAGGTGGCCAACGACGGTAGCCGGGACTAACTCAAACGACCAGGGTATTGCAAGAGGCCTTCCCCTAAAGCTTCCATGGCTTCACTCAACCGATCATTTTCGAGCACATAAGCGATACGGGCCTGTTGTCGGCCGCTTTCTGGCTGAGCATAGAAACCACTTCCTGGAGCCAACATAACGGTACAACCTTTGTAGGAAAAAGAATCTAGCAACCACCGACAGAATTCATCAGTATCGTCGACCGGCAAGGATACCATGCAATAGAAGGCACCGCCCGGATGCGGACAAACCACACCTGGCATTGATCTAAGGGCCGAAACAACCAAATTTCTCCTGTTCTCATAGGCCAAACGAACTTGCTCAAAATAAGATGCAGGGGCAGACAACGCGGCTTCAGCACCCAATTGCTCGAGGGTAGGCGGACTCAAACGAGCTTGACCATATTTTAGCGCCACAGCCATCAAGTCGGAATTTCTGCTCATCAGCGCACCAATTCGGGCACCACACGCACTGAAGACCTTGGAAACACTCTCCACCACCACGGCGTGGTCGGCCAGCCCGGGCAACTCAAGAACTGAGTGGTGTGTCGCTCCATCATACGCAAACATGCGGTAGACTTCATCCGAAAACAAAAACAAGTTATGTTGCTTCACCAGCGCACCCAACTGCTGCAGTTCTGCCAATGAGTACATGACCCCCGTTGGATTATTGGGGTGACAAATCAAAACCGCCTTCGTTCGTGAACTGATGAGTGGCTCCCAATCGGATAATGGTGGAAGTGCAAAACCATTTTCGATTCTGGTGGGCACGGGAATTACCTTCACCCCCGCCATACGCGCAAAACCATTGTAATTGGCATAAAAAGGCTCAGGAATAAGCACCTCATCACCAGCATCCAGACAACTCAGCATGGCAAATAGAAGGGCCTCAGAACCTCCCGTAGTGATCATTATTTGACGGTAATCGAGATCAACACCTCGTTCCTGCATGGATGCAGCATAGGATCTGCGATACGACTCCATACCAGCAGAGTGGGAATATTCCAGAACGGGCGCGTCAAAAGTGCGGATCCGCTCCATAAATCCCGGCACCGTTTGAATATCAGGCTGACCAATATTAAGGTGATGGATGCGGATGCCCCTCAAAGCAGCAGCCTCAGCGAATGGAACAAGTTTTCGTATGGGTGATGGGGGCATTTGCAATCCCCTGTTCGATAGATTTGGCATATAAATAAAAAACCCGCGCAAAGATACGCGGGTTCACATGCTTTTAAAGAATTTGATCAGTTTGGCTTGGCAACCGGACTGGCGGCACCTTTGTTTTCGGGCACATTTTCATCGGCTTTTACCACATTTCCTTTGATGGTAAGTACCTGTGTTCCGGTTCCGGCGTTACTTGTTACCGTAACTTGCTTGGTGAACATGCCCGGACGGCCTGCGGAGTTATAAACAGCTTTGATTGTTCCTTTTTCACCTGGTTTTACAGGCTCACGTGTCCATTCTGGCGTCGTGCAACCGCAAGATGCAGAAACATTGCTGATAATCAAGGTTTCAGATCCGGTGTTGGTGAATTCGAAAGCATGCGTGGCCTTATCACCTTCGGTAATGGTGCCAAAATCATGCGCCTCCGATTTGAATTTCATCACCGCTGCACTTTTTGGTTGTGCGGCTGGTGCAGCGCTCTGTGCAAACGCACCGAATGCAAGAGAGGAAAAGAGAAAAAGAAAAGCAAGTTTTTTCATGGTTTAAAAATGGTTTTGAGTGGGACAAAAATAAAAAAAAGAAATGAATGCAAGCGGTCAAAGATTGATGGTCTTAATAAAAAAGAAATCTATGGCTATCTTTGCAAACATGCCCCTCAATACAACATCTGTGCCAAAAGAAAGTATGAAGGCACTAAATTTTGAAGAATTTAAGAAAGAAGTTCTCTCCGATTACCGAACTGCCTGGATCAGTCGACAAGCCAGCCTGATCGGTCGGAAAGAGGTACTCACAGGAAAAGCCAAATTTGGCATTTTCGGAGACGGAAAAGAAATCCCGCAATTGGCCATGGCCAGGGCGTTTGCGGCAGGCGATATCCGGTCGGGCTACTACAGAGACCAAACTTTTATGCTCGCCAAGGGCCTTACCAGCGTCCGCCAATTTTTCGCTCAATTGTATGCTCACCCCTCATTGGAATCCGAACCTGCGAGCGGTGGCAGACTGATGAATGGTCTTTTTTCTAGACGTTTTCTGGTTGATCAGGGCCATTGGCGTGCTCTGTCAGAGG
>CAIVQI010000081.1 GCA_903908015.1 uncultured Bacteroidota bacterium | reverse complement strand
GTTAAAGTATCAAATGTCTGGTTTTGGTTCCAGTCGATGAACACCGAAACATACTCATTCCAGGTTATGCCAGCGGGCGCCCCATTGTAGATAGTCACCGAAATCTGTGGGTTTCCACCCGGATTGACCGTTGCAGTTTGTGTTGTGTAATCAGTATAGCTTGACCCGCCAGATGCATTGGAGAGGGCCCCCATAGTCACATCCGTGATGTGCTCGTCGGTAAAAATATTGGATTGCGATGCGCAATACTGTGCGTGTGATTGATGCGCCGAAAATATCGAGCCAACCGAAATGAAAAACAAAATGCGTAAAAGGAATGCCTTCATAATTTTATATTTGTGCGTCAAAAATAGGTATTTGCATTGACAATTGGCATTTTTGTAGCCCCACACGTCAGGCCTTCCAACACCCAGCAGGATTAAACCCATCATTCCCCTGAATCCGTCCGTAAGAAAGTAAAAGACGCCTGTTACGCGTTAAATCGGAGGCGATGTCCTGCCACAAAACGACCTTTTTCTCCGTTGTGCCAAATGAGGTTGCCATTCACCATGGTGCTTTCTACAGTATGACCCAAAGTGCTCCCCTCTAAAGGCGACCACCCACAGCGATACAGCAAACTATCTCGGGTAATGACATTCGGCGCTGCGCGCACTACGGCTAAATCGGCCTGATAACCCTCGCGTACATAGCCACGATCCGGAATTCGAAACAGAACCGCTGGATTGTGACACATCAACTCCACCAATCGCGACTGGGTCAAAACCCCCTGTTCAGCCAAATCAAACATCATAGGCACGGAATGCTGCACCAATGGGCCGCCGCTAGGGGCCGACAAATAGGGCTGGGCCTTTTCTTCAAGTGTGTGCGGCGCATGATCGGTGGCCACAACATCAATTCGGCCATTGATCAGGGCTTTGCGCAACGCGGCCCGGTCCTCGGAGGTTTTTACAGCAGGGTTCCATTTAATTCGATTCCCCAAACGAGGGTAGTCACTGTCATCAAACCAAAGATGGTGCAGGCAAGCCTCTGCCGTAATCTTTTTGTCGGCCAGGGGTATATCCGCGTCAAACAACGCTAATTCTTCCTTCGTGCTGATGTGCAGAACATGGATGCGTGTCCCATACTTGCGTGCGATGTCTACTGCTTGGGCACTTGAAGCGTAACAGGCCTCTGGTGTTCGAATCTTCGGGTGATGCGCCGGTGTGATTCCATCTGCTCCCAATTGTTCCACCCAATACTGCAACCGTTCGGCGATCATGGGGTCGGATTCGCAGTGTAACGCAATCAGGGCACCGACGGAGCGAAAAATAGTATCGAGTGCCTCTACTTCATTCACCAGCAAATCGCCGGTAGAACTACCCATAAAGATCTTCACGCCACAAATCCGACTGTAGTCGGCCGATTTCAATTCTTCAACATTGTCGGGGGTTGCGCCAAGGTAGAAAGTATAATTGGCTGGTGATACCTCGGCAGCACGTGCATATTTCTGCTCCAGCAGGGTGTTGTTGATGGCGGCTGGCTTGGTATTGGGCATTTCCATATAGCTGGTGACGCCTCCCGCCACGGCCGCCCACGATTCGGTTGCCAATTCCCCCTTATGGGTGAGACCGGGCTCGCGAAAATGGACCTGGTCATCAATCGCACCAGGCATCAGGTATGCACCACGGAGCGACAAAACCTGATCGGCTGGCCTGTTGCGACCAATTGGATCAATATGCCAAATTTTATCGTTTTGGATGTGCACATTCACTTCTCTGACCCCTCCTTCATTGATCAACAAGGC
>CAIVQI010000080.1 GCA_903908015.1 uncultured Bacteroidota bacterium | reverse complement strand
ATGTTCTACTGAACCAAGGTCACCCATGAACGCAAAAATACTGAGTTCAGATCCGATTGGGACCAGTGCTAGATCAGCTTGGGCGAATATTCTGAAGCAATTTCAGGGTTATTTGAGATTGGAACGTGGATTGTCACGAGCCACCTGTAGTGCCTATGATTCCGATCTTCAGCAATTGGCAAAGTTCCTCACCGAACCACCAGACGCTACCAACAACATGGATGTTCTCAGCGGCCAAACCAAATGCGATGTTGAGGATGCGCCAAGGTCGTTGGATGCTGAAGGCTCGGTTGACCCCATCCAAGCTACATTCACTCCCATATATCCTCATACACTTCAGCCCGATGACATCCGTCGGTTCATCGGGTTTAGGTCGATTGGTGGGTTGGAGCGAAGCAGCCAAGCCCGACTCATTTCCTCGGTGCGGATGTTGTTTAAGTACATGAACGAAGAGGGAATCCGTCAAGATAACCCCGGTGAATTGCTGGAAACCCCGCGATTCGGTCGCAAACTGCCGGTTGTGTTGGGCACGGCCGACATCAACGCAATGATTGGTGCGGTTGACTTAAGCAAGCCTGAGGGCCATCGCGACCAAGCCATCGTGGAACTGATGTACAGTTGCGGTTTAAGGGTGAGTGAGGTGACAAACCTCAAAATCAGTGCCCTCCATTTCGACCTGGGTTTTATCCGGGTAACAGGAAAAGGGGATAAAGAGCGATTGGTGCCAATCGGGGGCCCCGCGGCACGGGCGGTGAACCTGTACCTCAGCACCAGGCGTCGCCATTTGGCCCCTAAGAACGATGCCCATGACGTGCTATTTTTGAGTAGAAACGCACGTCCGCTCACCCGAATGAAAATCTACCTGTTGGTTCGTGAATTGGCCAACGCCGCAGGGGTGCGCAAGGAAATTTCACCGCACAGTTTGCGCCATGCATTCGCTACCCATATGGTAGAAGCAGGCGCAGATTTGCGTGCCGTTCAAGAAATGCTGGGGCATGAAAGCATCACAACCACCGAAATATATACACATCTCAGTCGCGAGTATTTGAGTGAAGTAGTCAGAAAGTTCCACCCCAGATCCTGATTCAAAACAATAATTCTTTCGAAACAGGCTTGAATCAACGATATTTACACATCCCATCGATGATGACCATCTCAGGTTCGTTCCGCACTTTGATCACCCTCATCCGATACGAGCTTCGTTCGGAATGGAGGCAGCAAAATGTTTTGGGCGGGATATTTTTATATTCGGCCACCGCAGTTTTTGTTTCCTATATGACCTTCCGAATATTGCCGGGTCCAACTTGGGTGGCTGTTTATTGGCTCATCATGTTGTTTTCATCCACTCATGCCTTAGGCAGAAGTTTTGGCCAATCCAGTAGCGATCGCCTGCTGTTTGAGCAGTCACTCAGCGCGCCAGGTGTTTATCTGGCGTCAAAAATCAGCTACAATATTCTCTTATTGAGCATCATACATCTACTCACCACAACTTGTATGTTGGTTTGGGTTGGAAATCCTTTTCAAGATTTATTGCGATTCAGTTGGGTTGCCGTCGTCGGGTACATAGGCTTATCTGGTGCACTCACCCTGATTGCCGCAATCAGCAGGAAAGCGAATGCACAGGCCACACTCATGGTCGTTCTTTCCTTTCCGGTCGTGATGCCCCTGATGCTATTGTTGATTCGACTGAGCATGCATGCACTCGATGGACTAAACCCAGTCGCCAGTCAGACTTATTTGGCTCAGCTCGGAGCGCTCGATGTGCTTATATTATCGACAGCATTTCTGTTGTTTCCGTACCTTTGGCGAGATTAGCTATGCCCCGACTACAACCCTACAAGTGGATTGCCCTCCTGTCACTTTTACTCGTGATTCCTATGGGCTGGATGGGCGACGTGCCACGCAAAATCATTCTCAACGAGAGCATCCGTAACCTCTACTTCCACGTTCCGATGTGGTTCGGCATGATTTTCCTACTCGCCGCCTCCGCTTGGCATAGTTTGGTTTATTTGAGGAAACGACAATTGCAACACGATCATTGGGCAGATGCATATTCTGTAGTTGGACTTTTATTCGGTCTACTCGGTCTCACCACGGGAATGGTCTGGGCTCAGTTTACTTGGGGCGCATGGTGGAGCGGCGATCCCAAGCAGAATGCATCCGCCATCGCTTTGCTGATGTACCTCGCCTATCGGGTGCTCAGGAACTCCTTTACCCAACCCGAAACCCGCGCCCGAATTTCTGCAGTCTACAACCTTTTTGCCTTCTCTTGTCTCATCCCATTGCTATTTATTTTGCCCAGGCTGACAGATTCACTGCATCCTGGAAATGGAGGGAACCCCGGATTCAATAGCTATGATTTGGACGGGCGCATGCGATTGGTTTTTTATCCTGCTGTTTTGGCTTTTGCTTTGTTAGGATTTTGGTTGGCCAATGTGTACGCGCGCATGCAACGAATCAGTCAGTTTCTTCAAAACCGTTTCACCTGATATTCCAATTCATCTATGTCTGTTTTTTTTCTTCAAAACGCTCAGTCATCAGTCGAAATGGCAGACTTGATGCGCAGTAACGGCAAAATCTATGTTTTACTTGCCGTTGTTCTCCTTATTTTCGCAGGCATTGTTTTTTTCTTGATGTTTCTTGAGCAGAGATTGTCTCAACTAGAAAAAGAAATGGATGATTTTTCAGGTCAAAATGATTAAAGTAATTTTTTGGGATAAATTAACATTAAATACATAAAAATGACCCACACCTCGGAATCTCCCAAACATAGTTTTTTTGCGGATGTGTCCGCTTACTTTGACAAAGCCGCTGCTTTTGTTCAGGCTCCTCCAGGGGTACTGGATCAGGTAAAGTATTGTAACAGCATTTACAGTATGCGATTTCCTGTGCGTGTAGGTGATTCATTGGAAGTGGTTGAAGCCTACAGGGTGGAGCATTCTCACCACCGAATGCCCACCAAAGGGGGAATCAGATACGCGATGTCGGTCAATCAGGATGAAGTTATGGCGCTGGCGGCCCTCATGACCTACAAATGTGCGATCGTTGACGTCCCTTTTGGTGGGGCTAAGGGCGGCATCAAAATAGATCCCCGAAAATATACTGTCGAACAATTGGAGCGAATTACCCGCCGATACACTACAGAGCTCATCAAAAAGAACTTCATTGGGCCAGGTACAGACGTTCCCGCGCCTGATTATGGCACTGGTGAACGGGAAATGAGCTGGATCATGGATACGTATACCACCTTTTTCCCCAATCAAACCGATGGAATTGCGTGTGTAACGGGCAAGCCCATTACCCAGGGAGGAATTGCCGGACGACGCGAAGCGACAGGTTTGGGTGTGTTTTTTGGGGTACGTGAAGCGTGTAGTTTTGAGGATGATATGCAGGTGCTCGGATTGCATACGGGCTTAGAAGGCAAAACTGTGGTCATCCAAGGCTTGGGCAACGTGGGCTATCATGCAGCCAAGTATTTTCATGAGGGTGGATGCAAGATTATTGCATTGGCCGAATTTGAGGGTGCGATTCATCATCCGGAGGGACTCGATTACCAGGCTGTGGTAGCACACAGGAAGGCTACGGGCAGTATTCTTGATTTCCCCGGAGCCACTAATTTAAGCCAAACCACTGACGCGCTGGAATTGGCCTGCGACATCCTCATTCCCGCTGCATTGGAAAATCAAATCCACGAGGGCAATGCGGCCCGGATTAAGGCAAAGATTATTGGGGAAGCCGCTAATGGTCCAATTACAGCTGAAGCTGAAGCCATACTGAATGCCAAAGGTATAATGGTGCTCCCCGATATATACTTGAACGCCGGCGGGGTAACCGTTTCATATTTCGAGTGGTTGAAGAATCTGTCACATGTTCGGTTTGGTCGACTCGGAAAACGTTTCGATGAGAATTTGAACAAGCAAATCATTGCTGCCGTGGAAGACCTAACTGGCCGAAACCTCGATGAAACGCAAAAACGGCTCATCGGCCGGGGTGCCGATGAGGTAGATTTTGTCTACTCGGGTTTGGAGGAAACCATGATCGAGGCGTATCGGCAACTTCGTTCTGCACGAAAAGAAAATCCAGCCATTCCCGACTACCGCACTGCAGCATTTGTAGTAGCCATTAGAAAAATTGCCCGTTCCTACGAGTCTCTGGGGGTTTTCCCATGATTTTAGGGGGTTTTCCCATGATTTTAGGGGGTCCTTCCATGAATTTTGGGCTAAGCCCCATGGAAAATTAAATCGACATTTTTAGAAGGGCTTTCAGAAATCAAGAAGTTTGGCTAAAAGCCCTTTATCGGTCGTTCAGCTATAAATTGCCTCGGCGACCCTGTTCGCGTTCAATGGCTTCGAAGAGGGCTTTGAAATTGCCTTTACCAAACGAACGGGCGCCCTTGCGCTGTATGATCTCAAAAAACAGGGTCGGTCGATCCTCTACGGGCTTAGTAAAAATTTGTAGCAAATAGCCCTCTTCGTCGCGGTCCACCAATATGTTGAGCGCGCGCAAATCCGGTAAATCTTCGTCGATGTGGCCCACGCGTTCCAATAAATCCTCGTAATAGGTGTCGGGCACCTGTAAAAACTCTACCCCACGGCGGCGCAGTTCAGCAACCGTATGCAAAATATTGTCGGTTGCTACGGCAATATGCTGCACACCAGCCCCTTGATAATACTCCACATACTCCTCTATTTGCGATTTCTTCCTGCCTTTCGCCGGTTCATTGATGGGAAATTTCACAAATCCGTTGCCGTTCGATACCACTTTAGACATCAATGCGGTATAATCTGTAGATATATCTTGATCGTCGAACGTAATGAGCAATTTAAAGCCCATCACATCCTCATAAAACTGCACCCACTGATTCATTTCACCCCAACCAACATTTCCTACACAATGATCAACATAGCGAAGGCCAACTTCTCCATGTGGAATGTGCCAAGAGGGTGTAGAAAAACCAGGCATAAACAATCCGGAATAATTCTTGCGTTCAACAAATGTATGCAAGGTATCCCCATAGGTATGGATGCTGGCCGTCACCACTTCCCCAAATTCATCTTGATGAACCTGAGGCGCAGCATGCGGTTTGGCTCCCCTCGATACCGTAGCTTCAAAGGCTGCACGGGCATCTTCAACCCAAAGGGCCAGCACCTTCACCCCATCACCATGAACCCGTACATGCTCGCTGATGGGTGAGTCGGGCACAAGGGAGGTTGTTAACACAAGACGGATTTTGTCTTGCTGAAGAACATAGGAAGCGCGGTCTCTACAACCTGTTTCTGGCCCAGCATAGGCAATCAAGGCGAAGCCAAATGCTGCCTGGTAATAATAGGCCGATTGCTTGGCATTGCCTACATAAAATTCTATGTGGTCTGTGCCCAATAAGGGCAAAAAATCGGTTTGAATGCTGTTTTGAGGGAGTGTGTCTGTGAGCATAAATAAATTAAATTCTGTTGCGTTTGGTTGTGTTTATTCGTACTGATTTTCCATCCAAGAGCGGAAATAGCGACCATCATCGATCGACATTGCAGCGTCGGTGAGGCCAAGAGGACGAAAAGTATCGATCATAACGGCATATTCTGCGGTTTCTTTCTTGCCAATGCTTCGTTCGTAAGCCCCAGGATGTGGTCCGTGTGGAATGCCGCCTGGATGCAAGGTGATTTGACCTGGGGCTACGTCGTTGCGACTCATAAAATCGCCATCCACATAATACAGAATCTCTTCGCTGTCGATGTTGCTGTGGTTGTAGGGAGCAGGAATCGACAAAGGGTGGTAATCGTAGAGTCGGGGCACAAAACTGCACACCACGAATGCCTGGTTTTCGAACATCTGATGCACGGGTGGTGGTTGATGAATACGTCCTGTGATGGGTTCAAAATCATAAATTGAAATTCCATACGGGAAGTTATAGCCATCCCAACCCACAACATCGAATGGGTGAGTCGCATAGACGACCTCGTGCAACATCCCTTGTTTGCGGATTTTGATGCGAAAATCACCGATTTCATCGTGTGTTTCCAGCTCAACGGGGAGTTTGTAATCCCGCTCACAATAGGGTGAGTGCTCCAGCAGTTGGCCGAAATGATTTCTGTAACGTTTTGGCGTGTAGAGGGGTGAAGATGCTTCGAGATACAACAAGCGGTTTTCACCATCTTTGAACACAAATTGATGAATCATACCCCGGGGAACCAACAAGTAATCGCCGGCCACAAAGGGAATATTACCCAATTGGGTACGCAGGGTGCCCGACCCCCGGTGCACAAAAATCAACTCATCAGCATCTGCGTTTTTGTAGAAGTAATCGGACATCGACTGTTTCGGAGCAGCCAGGCCAATGACCACATCGTTGTTGGCCAAAAGGGGAGTACGTGCCTGCAGATAATCATCAATGAAGGGCACATCGAAACCCATCAAACGCCGGGGTGTTATGTTGTGTGGACAAGACAAAACGGGGCGAACATCCAAAGGTTGTTCCACCGATCGGATGATGGTTGGCCGGTGGATGTGGTAGAGCAGGCTCGACATCCCATCAAAGCCAATGGTGCCAAACAATTGTTCATAATACAGGCCCCCGTCCGATTTCCGAAATTGCGTGTGACGCTTGGGTGGTATCGATCCTAGTTTGTGGTAAATGGGCATAAAAAATATTCGTACAAATATATCCGAAATTAGTTCAGCATCCTAATCCACCCAATCGGCGATGAACACATTGGTGGCCCGAGTCCCCTCATTAAATCGGTTTGATGAAAACACAATTTTTTTTCCATCTGGCGAGAACATGGGAAAGGCATCGAAAGTAGGGTCGAATGAAATCTGCTCTAAATTTTCGCCGTTCAGGTCCACCATAAACAAATTAAATTGATAGCCCCGCTTACTGTGGTGGTTCGATGAAAAAATGATTTTTTGTCCGGATGGATGAAAAAACGGAGCCCAATTGGCTTTGCCAAGCTGAGTCACTTGCTTTAGTTTTTTTCCGTTGGTTCGACAAATAAAAATCTCCATTTGGGTGGGTGCCACAAGTCCCTGAGCGAGTAAGTCCTGGTATTCCTTCAACTCAGCCTCAGTTTTTGGCCGTGACGCCCGAAACACGAGCCATTTGCTATCAGGAGAGAAAAAGGCACCTCCATCGTAGCCAGGCAGACGTGTCACTTGTTTGGTGCGGCCATTTTTTAATTTCATGACATAGAGATCAAGGTCACCATTTCTGATGCTGGTGAATACCATTTTTTTACCGTCAGGGGAGATGGTGCCTTCCGCATCATATCCAGGCGCATCTGTTAGCCTTCGAACAATTTTCCCTTGCTCGGAGGCCACAAAAATATCATATCCTGTGTCGATGGGCCATAGATATTTCCCATCCTCTCGTGGCTTGGGGGGTGTCGGACATTGTTCACTGGCCAGATGGGTCGATGCATACAAAAAAGTGGAATCGCCTGGCATAAAATAAGCACAGGTGGTTCGGCCTAAGCCCGTGCTGACCATGCGGGGGCGAACACCCTGCCTCAACACATCGAACATAAAGATTTGGTCACATTCCACCTTCCAGTCCCTGAAATTGGACTGAAAAACAAGGCGCTTGTTGTCGAAGCTCCAGTAAGCCTCGGCATTATCGCCCCCAAAAGTGAGCTGTTGTAGGTTCCGAAAGTGCTTTTCTCCTTCCAATTGGGGGTCTCTTCCTTCCTTCGAAACATCAATGGGTTGGATGGCGGGCTCTTGGGCAAGGGCTTGGCTAGCCCATCCGAAAGACCATGCCGTAAAAAAAACAAATGAAATCAAGCCAATGAGAATGAATTTCAACAGATAAAGTCGTGCAATTTTTTGCATATAAAACCTATTTTTGTCGGCCTGCAAAAATACCGCATCCCTTTTGGAAAAAGTGCTTCATCTTCTAAAATCAGTGTCATCGCTACAGCCCATTCATTGGGCTGTCAATAAATCCTCGTTCGTCTGGTTTTTACTTGGGATTATTGTGCAGATGAACGCCTGCAAAGATCAGGACCTCCCTTCAGGGTCTGAGGTGGTGTCCGAAGCTCCTGCCTTAGATCCTGAATTATCGGAGCTCAACCGTCGTGTGCGTTCAGAACCACGTAACCCCGAACACTACCATTCACGCGCCCGCTACTACTTGCGTCATGGCCAGTATGAACCGGCCATGGTCGACCTTCGCTCTCTTTTTTCACTCGACACGGGGCGGGCCGACTATTTCCTGACCGCGGCCGAAGTTTATATCAAGTTGGGTGCTTTTTCCCAGGCCGACGATGCTTTGGCCGTGGCCACCCGTAAAGATCCCAAATTGGCCAATGCCCACGTGAAGCGAGGAGAATTGGCTTTCATGAACAAAAAATACAACTCCGCAATGTTCTACCTCAATGAAGGATTGAAGGCAGACATTCACCACGCTGATGGTTATTTTTGGAAAGGCATGGTGCACCTCGAGCAAGGCAAGCGCGAACAGGCTGAATCTGCTTTTCTGACCTGCATGGAGCAAGAGCCCGAGCACACCGAAGCCATGATGCAACTCGGACTCCTGCATCAGTACGACAACAGCGCACTGGCTTATCGCTATTTCAGCAATGTGATTCGGGTCGACTCCAATTATTTAGAGGCGCTCTATGCCCGGGGCACCTTACTTCAAGATCAGGGATACCCTGATAGTGCGCGCCAGGATTATCAACTCATGCTCACCCGTCATCCGGCGCATCCAGATGCCTTATTCAATTTGGGTTATACCTATTTATTGGAGGGCAATTATCCTGAGTCGGTTCGCTGGTTTGACCGGCTCATTGCGTCCGACCCAGCCCATTATCGCGCCCTTCAGAATAGGGGATTGGCCTACGAGCAGAGTGGACAAAAGGAAAAGGCATTGGCTGACTTCAAGCAGGTACTGAAGATTGAACCTGGCTATGACAAGGCCCTTGAAGCCATCAACAGAATGAAATAACATATAAAAGAGAGGATTAATGAGCTTACAAATAACGCTTCCCGATGGTTCGGTTCGCCAGGCACCAGATGGAAGTACACCTTACGACTTGGCATTGTCGATCAGCGAAGGTCTTGCCCGCGCAGTGCTGGTGGCTGAGGTAGACGGTCAACTGTGGGATCTGCATCGTCCATTGGTGGGGCACTGCAACCTAAAATTGCTGAAATGGGAGGATCAAGGTGGGAAGTATGCGTTTTGGCATTCATCAGCACACCTCCTCGCCGAGGCTTTGGAGGACCTCTATCCAGGAATTAGACTGGGTATTGGACCGCCCATCGAGCATGGATTCTACTACGATATCGACTTCAATGGTCATTCTTTTGGCCAAGATGATTTCGAACGGGTTGAACAAAAAATGACTGAATTGGCTGCGCGCGAAGTTCGCTTCGAAAGACAAGAAGTGAGTAAAGTCGACGCGCAAACGTATTTCAGAACAAAGGGCGATCCTTATAAATTGGAGTTGATCGATGGCCTTGATGATGGAACGATTACGTTCTACAAGCAGGGCAATTTCACCGATCTGTGTAGGGGCCCGCACATCCCCCATACTGGGAAAATTAAAGCGATAAAAATTACCTCGGTAGCTGGGGCCTATTGGCGCGGAAACGAAAAAAACGCGCAATTGACCAGGGTATATGCCATCACATTTCCCACATCCAAGGAACTCGCCCAGCATTTGACACTGATGGAGGAGGCCAAAAAGCGCGATCACCGCAAATTGGGAAGGGAATTGGAATTGTTTACGTTCAGTGAAAATGTGGGCATGGGACTTCCACTTTGGCTGCCCAGGGGCGCCATGCTGCGGGAGTCATTGGAACAATTCATGCGAAAGGCACAGGTAGCGGCAGGTTATCTACAGGTGATAACCCCACATATAGGTTCCAAAGCGCTTTATGAGACCTCGGGCCACTGGGAAAAATACGGACAAGATTCGTTTAGGCCCATATATACCCCCCACGAAGGAGAGGAGTACTTGTTGAAACCCATGAATTGTCCGCATCATTGTGAAATCTATAAAAGCAAACCCCGATCATACCGCGACTTACCTCTTCGTTTGGCCGAGTTTGGCACCGTTTATCGTTATGAACAACATGGCGAATTGCACGGTCTCACCAGAGTGCGTGGTTTCACCCAAGACGACGCGCATCTGTTCTGCCGGGAAGATCAGGTGAAGGAGGAGTTTAAAAAGGTCATAGACTTAGTGTTGCACGTATTTCAGGCGCTTGGTTTCACAGAATATCATGCCCAGATTTCACTTCGCGACCCCGAAAACCGACAGAAATACATTGGGAGTGACGAAAGTTGGTCGCGTTCTGAGCAGGCCATTATAGAGGCTACCGCAGAGAAGGGGATGGCTGCCGAGCAAGTACCTGGCGAAGCGGCTTTCTACGGTCCCAAACTTGATTTTATGGTTCGGGATGCCTTGGGAAGGAAATGGCAACTGGGTACCATTCAGGTCGACTATAATCTTCCCGAACGTTTCGGTCTTGAATACACTGGGTCTGACAACCAAAAATACAGGCCGGTGATGATTCATAGGGCTCCTTTTGGCTCTATGGAGCGGTTTGTTGCTGTGTTAATTGAACATTGTGGTGGAAATTTGCCACTCTGGTTGGCGCCAGAGCAAGTTGCCGTACTCCCGATCAGCGAAAAGTTCGAAGATTATGCCCAAACCCTTGTTGAAATGCTCAGAAAACACGATATTCGCCCTGTCATTGACCTCAGGGATGAAAAAATCGGCCGTAAAATCCGGGATGCTGAACTTCAGAAAACGCCATATATGCTGGTTATAGGCGAAAAGGAAGTCCAGCAGCAGCTGGTTTCCGTTCGCAAGCATGGGGAGGGTGACCAAGGCACTGAGTCTTTTGATGCATTTTTGTCGCGCATTCGTGCTGAAATCGATGCCATTTCCTACAATTAATCCGTTGCTTAACCTTTAAATTTTCACGCCATAGCACTACCCGTACGTCAACCTAACCGTTTCAGGAAGGAAAAACCCATTGAGCCGATCAACGAAAACATCCGTTTCCCGGAGGTTCGCTTGGTTGGTGATAACTTGGAGCCAGGAATCTACAAAATATCCGATGCTCGGAAAATTGCCCAAGATATCGGTTTGGATTTGGTGGTGATTTCTGAGAATGCGACACCTCCTGTATGTAGGGTCACGGACTACAGCAAATTCTTATACGAGAAAAAGAAAAGAGAAAAGGAAATAAAGGCGAATGCCCAGAAAACAGTGGTGAAGGAGATTCGTTTTGGCCCCAATACCGATGAACATGATTTTGAATTTAAACTGAAGCATGCCCAGAAATTTTTAGAGGAGGGAGCCAAAATTAAGGCATATGTTCAGTTTCGTGGAAGAGCAATTGTTTTTAAGGAGCGGGGAGAACTTCTTTTGCTTACCTTTGCGTCCCGTCTTGAGGACCAAAGCAAGGTAGAGAGTTTACCGAAATTAGAAGGTAAGCGCATGTTTCTGCATTTGGCTCCAAAATCCTCCAAGTCGAAGTAACTGTAAAATTGCCTGATATGCCTAAAATGAAGACAAATTCTGGTGCGAAAAAGCGCTTTGCCCTCACCGGAACTGGTAAAATCAAGAGGAAGCATGCCTACAAGCGGCACATCCTCACAAAAATGTCGAAGGTACGTAAGCGTCATCTGTCTGCTTCGGGTCTGGTCGACACCACCAACGAGTCGCTCATTCGTCGCCTGCTCACCATAGGAAAATAATTTATTAAACCAGTCAGTTTACAAGCGCCTTTGTGCCACTGACGCAAACCAACCCCCATGCCTAGATCCGTCAACCATGTCGCTTCACGTGCCCGCCGCAAGAAAATTATGGCGATGGCCAAAGGGTATTTCACAACCCGCTCCACTGTTTACACTGTTGCCAAGAATGCCGTAGAAAAGGCACTTGGCTATTCTTATCGCGACCGCAAAGCCCGTCGCCGTTACTTCCGCCAACTGTGGATTACACGTCTCAATGCGGCTACCCGTCAGGAAGGCATGAGTTATTCTACCTTCATGGGTCAATACACCCGTTCAGGTATGGGAATGAACCGTAAGGTATTGGCTGATTTAGCCATGAACCACCCAGAAACCTTTAAAGCCATCCTCAATTCATTGAATTAGGATTAAGCTTTGAAGCCCTGAAGTAGTCAGGCGGCATCCTGTTTTTTGGAATCTCTTTTAAAACGTTGTTCAAGGAGGCATCTCGCTTTTTCATTTGTTTCTGAAAAGCAAGTACCGACGCGCGGTTGTAGCCTCCCACATAATAGCGTTGAAACCAAGGGAGAACAGCAACAACTACATCAAATACACGTACAAACTGTGCGGTGCGTAGGGTTACTGCCAAAAAAAATGCATTGATCGCGAAGGAATTAAGTGCTTCCTGTTTTGATCCTGCATACAGTTGACCAGCTCCCGGAAGAATGGCGCTCATGATCATGGCCGAATTTGGGTTGGGCCGCTGTGATGCTGATATGCTGCGATCGTATTTTTTGAGGTGTTCTTGATCAACATCTAGTTGTGATAAATGATGTTTGCACTGATCCGATGAACCGAGGTGGTGAAGGGCCACAGCAGCGAGTATATGATATAGATCGACCATTTCTTCACCCAAATTCAGGGTATCTAAACTGTACAGTTCAGTTAATGCTGGCGCAAATTTCCCTTGTAAAATTCGATTTTTGGCATTCAAGAGCATGAGCCATTGCACCAGTGGGTCAGCTTGAGGAGTAGCGTGGAGTGCCTCCTCGTAGTATCGTTGGGCTTGAGCTGGTTGTCCAATAGAGTCGTAACACTGAGCAATCCTGAGATAAACAAGGTTCTTGGATGAGTAGGTGGGAAATTGATGGAGGAGGCGATTGTACTCTAAAATGGCTAAAAGAAATTTTTTTTGTTCTTGTAATTGATGACCAGATATCCATTGGTTGGTGGTGTCGGTCGACCCACCCATAGCGTTGTTGGCCAGCAGGGGCAGTTGACCACTTGTGCCCACGAGCAAGATGATCATGAGTAGAATTTTCATTTTAAGGCATCGATGTGAGATGATCCACTAGCTCGTTTTCCCATTTTTGGGTATTCATGCGGTTCATGTGGCGTGCCCATTGCCTTGTTCCATAAATATTGCCCCAATAAAATCCTGCACCGATTGCGGCAAAGGTGTACCCATATCCCGGTCTACCCGTCGAAAATCCCCTATAACTACTCCAGACATTCGCCGCCACAAATAAGAAACTTGTTAGACCATCTTTCCATGCGCCGGTATAGATTTTGCCACTACCCGGAACCAAAGCAGATAGGACGACTGCTTTCGTTACAGAATATGTCTTTGGGACGTTTTGCTGGTGAATTAAGCTATTTATTCCAATTTTCCAAGCTTGGTTGCGGGCGCTATGGGATTCAGATTGAGATAATAGCAGGGTGTCGACGATTCCCAGGGCTATGGGGTATTTTTTTGCCCACATGGCATCTCGAGCACATTCTGTTTGGATAGACAGAATGGTCTCCGTTGTCAATGGGAATTTGGATTCCAAGAATTGTCGCCCGAGTAGGAGGGCTCTTTCATGCGCTCGTTCGATGCGAAGCGCATCACGGTAGCCAATCAGAACGTTGGTGTCGCCAGGCGAATGAAAATGAAGGCGTTCCCATTCTAAACGTCCGAGTTGTGTTTGGCCTGTCGCCATCAAGTAGCGTGCAAATTCTGAATCCGTATTTTGCTGCGCTATGCTGAATTTTGGAATAAACAATGCCATAAAGCAGCAAAGTGTCAAATATCTCATGGCGTGTTTTGGTGGATTTTTTTGATTTTTTGTTTCGGGTGAATTAACCCAATGGGATCCAAATTGAGTCCACTCGAAACCTCAACATCGTACGCCCCGCGGTTCCAGCCATGGCATCGAGATAAACGATCAAATGTGGCGCCAATACCCGCAAAAGCCCCGAGGTGTCGTATGGCATGTAATCCATAAGTAGAGCAGCTCGGCTCAAAAGTACAGCTGATGGCATCCTGCGAGGAAATATGTTTTTTGTAAAATCTGTACGAAGCAAACGCCAACCAGTCCCACTCATGTCGGGGGTTAGGGGTTGCCTCAGCACGTCCAAATTCCTTCACTGGTTTGACGGGCATCAAGGGCCAGTCCACTATTGAGCTACCTTTTGGGGGAGGCTGTGCCACGAGGTAAGTCGCGGTACTTTGGATCGCGACGATAATAAAAATCAGGTGTTTGTTCATTGATCACAATATTTTTGTATTCGGTTGTTTGATACACCTTCTTTTCCTTCTCAAAAATTTCATCGACAACTTCAGTTGGCAGGGAAACATTGGAGATTCTTTGGTATTTCCGGAAATGCTGTTTTCTCAATATTCGGCCGTCTGGATGATAAAATATTACAGAGATTAGTTGCCTGTCACGACTTGCGAGGGCAATTCGTCCCATTTTTTTACGCGCAGCGGCTGGGGGAGACCAGCCACTGATGACCAGCCCCTGATCGGTTTTGACTTCAGACATGCTGTAGCCCGATTGTTCGAGCCCAAATCCTCCCAGTTGTTGGTTTAGACTTAAGTGGAGCACACTCAGTTTTGGTTTTAACGTACTGGGTTTAATATTAATTAAAGTGTCATTACGGATCGTCCATTGCACACTGTCGATGAAAACCCAAGTTTCTTTCTGCGGAAATTTAACTTCAAAAATCAATCGACCAATGCGCACATCGTAGAAGACCGTGCCCAATATTAGTCCCGCTTCATTCCCACCTACTACTTTCGACTTGACCGTGCATTCTGCTTTGATTCGATAGGCTTGTTGGCCATGAACTGGATGCATGGACGTGGTGCATATAAATGCCATCATCCATGCCATCACCCACAGACTGGTCGTTTTGAGCAAAAAAAAGCGCCCGCGAAGGGCGCTCAATTTTATCGATCGAATCATGCTTAGGAGCCTGCAGACAAGCTGCTGATGGCAGACAAAACCACGCTAACACCGGTACCAATCCAGAAAGAAAGTTTTTCGTTCTTGGATTTATTGGAGTTGATGGCCACCACGAAGAAGCCAACCGGCCAGCAGCAGAAACCCCAAGCAAATGGTCCCCATTCCATATCATCTAAACCAAAGGCTGACTGCTGAAGGCCGTGTTGCGCAAACAATTCAGAACTGTTGGATGAGGTGGTGAAGGTGGGTGCTGAAAAATCCTGCTCAAGTTGGTTGAGGGCAGACATTTCAGTTTGAAGAGATTGCTCGTCCAACAAGAAGTCAGCAGCAGTGGTGGCGGCCATCGACCATGAGGCCATCAACAAAAGGGTAAGAGATAAAAGGATTTTTTTCATAAGATGTAGGTTTAGGGCAAATATAAAGCGTACTGAAGAAGTGTAGAGTGGTTAATCAAAATTTAACTAAAGTTTCGGGGTAAAAAGAGCTAAAAATTTTGATAAATAAATTAAGAAAAATGTTGCATTTCTGAATGTATATTGTTAATTTTAAGTCAGTT
>CAIVQI010000079.1 GCA_903908015.1 uncultured Bacteroidota bacterium | reverse complement strand
ATTCGTTCATGATCATCAGGGTAATAGCCACTGCTGATAAACATACCTCCCGGTTTCAAATGCTCGTTCATCATGCTCAATCCTTGAAGAATAATGTTTTGGTTGATGTTGGCTATGATCACATCAAACCTTCCCTCAATTGATTCGAATGACCCCTGAAGGGATACCAATTCGGTGTTGTTTCTGATCGCATTTTCCCGAGCATTGACGGCCGCCCATTCCTCGTGGTCAATGGCCATCACAGTTTTCGCTCCATTTTTTTTTGCGTAAATGCCCAAAATTCCTGTTCCACTTCCCATGTCCAAAACCTCCTTTTCGTTCCAATTCATGTCGAGCATTCTGCGCAATATTCCTAATGTTGTCGGATGGTGGCCTGTGCCAAATGACATGTGTGGTTCTATAATCAATTCCAATGCATAACTCGGGTCGGCGGGGTGAAAGGGCGCCCTAATGTTTAGTCGTTTTTCAATATGTACAGGGGGATAGTTTGATTCCCAAACTTGATTCCAATTGACTTGAGGTTCTTCTTCACAGGCCATAACAACCAAGCCCTTTTCTTTCAGCGCTACGAATGCCTGTTCAATGATTTTCTGATTCCTGGGGTTCTGAATACACCAGGCTATGAGCTCATCGTTGCTGTTGTCGTCGAAGGTATCGAAAGGCAATTCCGATAAATAAGCGAGCCAAACATCCTTATTGTCGGAGTTCACCTCAAATGTGTAGCGCAAATACCGCATTGCGATTAGCGTGCACAAGCCTTAACGATGTCCACGAAAGAGCGTGATTCGAGCGAGGCCCCTCCAATTAGTCCACCATCGACATCAGGCATATTGAATAATTCTGTTGCATTATCCGCTTTGACGGATCCACCATATAAGATGCTTGTTGTGGTTGCCGTTTGCGCAGAGGAGTGGATTTTGAGCCACTGACGGATAAGGCCATGAACCTCAGATGCTTGTTGCGGTGTGGCTGTTTTCCCCGTTCCTATAGCCCAAACGGGCTCATAAGCGATGACAAAAGGCAGGGATTCTTCCCAAAGACGTTCAGGTAAGCCTTCGCTTAGTTGTTGCTCAATGATTTGGGTCACCTGACCAGCTTCTCGTTCTTGCAGGGTTTCGCCAACACAGTAAATCGGACAACCACCAGCCTCCAATACCCGCAGTATTTTCTCACGGCAACTGGTACTGGTCTCGTTGTGATAGGCTCTGCGTTCACTATGACCCACTAATATGTATGAAACCCCAATCGACTGCAGCATTGCTGCAGAAATTTCGCCCGTGAAGGCCCCTTTGGTATGAGTACTGCAGTCTTGAGCACCCCAAGACAAATTCATTGGACGATTTTTGAACAAGGAGATCAGGCCCGTTAGGTGCAGCGAAGGTGGAATGAGAATGGTATGCACCTTTCCCGTTAATTCAGCCGATAGCATGGGAATCATTTCAGAAACCAACTTCTTTCCTTCTTCTGGTGTGGTATTCATTTTCCAATTTCCAGCCACTATTCTTGCTCTCATATTGAGGTTCATTAAGTTAGCGCTCCCAATTTCTTTGAATCGATGTTTCTTCAAAAACGGCCTTCATGATGCGTTTCTCGGCTTCATCGAAGGCTAATTTTCTGCGTTCCATGACGCGGCCTGCTGTTTGTGAGAATTTATCAAACCTAAAGGTTTCTAGGCCCTGAGCCCCCCCCCAACAAAATGATGGGAGAAAATTTCTCGGGTATCCCGCACCAAAAACATTTGCCCCGACCCCAATCACTGTGCCTGTATTGAGCATTGTATTGATCCCGGTTTTTGCATGGTCGCCCATCACAAGTCCAGCGAATTGTAGGCCAGTTTGTCTGAACCGCCCCAAATGTTCGTCCCACAGCTTCACAGTTTCATAATTGTTTTTAAGATTTGAATTATTGGTGTCTGCGCCCCAATTGCACCAATGACCAATTATAGACTGACCCATAAACCCCTCGTGCCCCTTGTTGGAATAACCCAACAAAATTGAATTGGTGATTTCACCGCCAACCTTGCAATGCGGCCCAATACTGGTGGCCCCATAAATTTTAGAACCCATCTTCACTTCTGAATGAGGCCCCAAATAGAAGGGGCCACGGATCATAGCGCCCTCCATGACCAACGAACCGGCGCTTAAATAGATAGGACCATCCGTGGCATTTAAATAGGCATGCTCCACCTGGGCGCCAGCCTCCAAGTATATATGTTCGGGTGCAATCGTTCTGTTGGTGGATGATGCATTGGTGAGGTGATGACTTCTTTTTTTTCTCACTAAGTCGTTGTTGATTTCTTCAGCATTCCTCACAAATAAATCTTCGGGGAAGTTGATCAGACGAAACGGCCTTGCTTCGTTGATCTCTGTTAAACCGAGTGACCGGAGCATTTCGGGATTCGTTTCTAGGGTAGCTGCCGTTGTTTTACACATGATGACCCGTCCTGACTGAGCAATGAAGTGCTCGGCTGGCAGTTTTTGCGTGAGCTCAATTGCAAAATCGTCGGGCAGGCAGGCGCCGTTGATGAATAAGTTATCATCTTTTGCTAAAGATGGATATCGAATGCTTAAATAAGACCTGAAAGTTTGATCAGATGCTTCTGTGCCTAGATCGAGTGCCCATTTTTCCTTAATACGCAACATACCCACGCTTAATTCACATGCTGGCCGGGTATATGTTAAAGGAAGGAGATGTTCGGATTGAACATCATCGAAGAAAACCAGATTCATTCCCACAATATAAGGAAAATCAAGATTCAACTATTCTGAAGCAGTGTCTTTGGCCTTTCTCACTTTTTTGGGTATCGACACGCGCATGCCCTCTTCAGGGTTGTAGTCTAGTTGAATTTTATCACCCTCTTTTAGCCCACCAGAGATGACCTTTTCCGCGACCACATCTTCCACGTATTTTTGAACGGCTCTCTTCAAGGGACGGGCACCGAATTGTGGGTCAAATCCTTTCTCAATCAGAAAATCTCTTGCTGCATCGGTCAACGATAGTTCGAATCCCAAATCCAGTAAGCGCTTGCAGACACCATCGAGCACAAGATCAATGATCTTTAGAATTTCTGGTTTATCCAGTGCATTGAACATGATTACATCGTCCACCCGATTCAAAAATTCGGGTGAAAATGTCTTTTTAAGTGCATTTTGAAGTATGGCATTGGATTCAGTTTCCGTTGCATTCCGTTTTGCAGCAGTATTGAAGCCCACGCCTGTTCCAAAATCTTTCAGTTGACGGCTTCCAATATTGGAAGTGAGGATGATGATGGTGTTGCGAAAATCAACCCGCCGCCCAAAGCCGTCGGTTAATTGACCGTCATCCAACACCTGAAGAAGAATATTGAAAATGTCGGGATGGGCTTTTTCAATTTCATCGAGCAAAACTACCGAATAAGGCTTTCGTCTGACCTTTTCAGTCAATTGCCCTCCTTCCTCATAGCCCACATACCCAGGGGGTGCTCCTACCAATCTCGATACGCTGAATTTTTCCATATACTCGCTCATGTCAATGCGAATGAGCGACTCCTCCGAATCAAATAAATAACGAGCCAGTTCTTTGGCGAGTTCCGTTTTGCCAACACCAGTGGGGCCTAAAAAAATGAACGATCCAATGGGCTTTTTAGGGTCTTTCAATCCCGCCCGGGTTCTTTGAATGGCCCGTGAAATAAGGTCTACTGCTTTGTCCTGACCAATCACGCGGCCTTTTAGATGTTCGTTCATGCCTGATAAACGCAAGCCCTCATCTTTGCCCACACGGGTGACCGGTATGCCCGACATCATGGCCACCACTTCAGCAATGTTCTGCTCATCTACAATATGCCGCTGTTTCTTCGACTGTTCCTCCCATATTGTACGGGCATCCTCGAGTTGATCGATCAATTTCTTCTCGGTATCGCGTAAGCGAGCGGCCTCTTCATATTTTTGAGAACGCACAACCTGCGACTTTTGCTCCTTGATTTTTTCGATCTGTTCCTCCAGCGCTACAATCTGTTCTGGCACGTGTATGTTGGCAATGTGAACACGTGCACCTGCTTCATCTAATGCATCTATGGCTTTATCGGGCAGAAACCGATCTGCGATGTACCGGTCTGTGAGTTTTACACAGGCTTCTATGGCCGAATCTGTGTAGGTGACATTGTGGTGCTCCTCATACTTCTCCCTGATGTTGCCTAAAATTTGAATCGCTTCATAAGCTGATGGTGGATCAACCATCACTTTTTGAAACCGACGATCCAGAGCGCCATCTTTCTCGATGTACTGCCTGTATTCATTTAATGTAGTGGCACCGATACACTGCACTTCGCCCCGCGCCAATGCGGGCTTGAACATATTGCTTGCATCCAATGATCCACTGGCACCACCAGCGCCCACCAAGGTATGGATTTCGTCGATAAACAATAGAACATCCGGACTTTTTTCTAACTCACCCATCACGGATTTCATTCGTTCTTCAAATTGACCCCGGTATTTGGTGCCTGCTACGAGTGATGATAAATCCAGCGTCACAATTCGCTTGTTGAACAGCACCCGTGAAACCTTTTTTTGGTGGATCCGCAATGCCAAACCCTCAGCAATCGCCGTTTTTCCTACTCCTGGTTCACCAATGAGTATGGGGTTGTTTTTTTTGCGGCGACTCAGGATTTGCGATACTCTTTCAATTTCTTTTTCACGTCCAATGATGGGATCTAATTTCCCCTCTTCGGCGAGCTGTGACAAATCACGACCGAAATTATCCAATACAGGTGTTTTGCTTTTGGGATTTGCGTAGGCTTTTTTACCACTTTCAGAAGATTTTTTGTCATCCTCCAGATAAGAATCATCGCCAGACGAGGCACGCGGTGTGTCTTCGCGGTTGCGTCCCTCAAGCATTTGGTCTAGTTCTTCCTTAACAGCCTCATAAGTGATGTCGAATTTTTCGAGAATGCGCGTGGCTAAACTTTCCTCTTCTCTCAAAATAGATAACAATAAATGCACGGTGCCGACAAGTTCACTTTTGAAAATTTTTGCCTCTAAAAAGGTGATTTTCAATACTTTTTCAGCCTGTTTTGTGAGGGGCAGATTGTCGGCAGAACCCATGGGATTATTGCCAGTATCTCTGATCGCATCTTCTACTGATTTTTTTAGCCTGCTCAGGTCGACACCCAAACTAATTAGGGTTTTTATGGCTTGGCCATCTCCCTCGCGAATTAAGCCGAGTAAAAGATGGCACGGATCGATGTAATCGTGGCCCAATCGCAATGCCTCTTCCTTGCTGAATGAAATGACATCTTTTACTTTTGGTGAGAATTTAGCGTCCATGTGTCGGATTCGGGGTTATACGTACAAAAATAGAAGGCAGGACGGACAATGCGACCTACTTGACCAAAACAAAACAGCCCAGAAAAAGTTCCGGGCTGAAGGAGGTCATCTGCTGAGGCGAATCGTGTCCGTCACTTGTGCTTGATCAGAATTCGGCCTACTGAATGCAGTCGGTGGCCATTCGCTTGGATCAGGTATAATCCGTTGGGTGTTCCAGCAGGAATGGAAAGTCGGCTGGTTTGAATTCCTGAATCGTAATTCAAATGTTGGATAGATATGATGCGCCCGGTTAAATCTCGAAGGATCAATTCAATTTGTTCGGGTTGATTTAATTCAAATTCAATCATGCAGTAATCTGAGGCTGGATTGGGGTAAACGCGCATGTTTTGCATGGAAGCGGATCGTTCCAATATCCCGCTTGTTCCACCGGAACCACCGAAACCGTGAACGTCAGCCCGGTTTCTGGGTTGAAGTTTCCAATTCGAAAAATTAAAGGTGAGAATACCTCGAATAAAATCCAAACGCTGACTCAATGACAGGGAGTCTGTATTGAAATTTTGACCCAGGTCAAGGCTCGACAGGGTTACACCGCCGCGAACCCTAAGTCCGTTGGTTGACATTGAATCAGGATAGATCATAAACTCGCCAAAGTTACTTGGCGCATCAGGATTCTGATTGACCACATATTGATTCAAGAATTCAATAAGCATCGATTCAAAAGCCTCCGTGTAGTTGTAACTTCTTGCGATGACAGAGTCTATGGGCAATTGGGCGGGCGCGTAAGGCTGACCACTTCCTAAGAATTCGTATGCCAACACTTCCAGCGTGGTGATGCCAAAATCTTCAATCACTTTTGCCGAACTGATTCGGATACTATCTCCTCTGAGGCGCGTATCGATGTCTGTTGATCCCAGATT
>CAIVQI010000078.1 GCA_903908015.1 uncultured Bacteroidota bacterium | reverse complement strand
TGTACGCCATGAAAGGCATGAAAACGCATTCCTTCAATTGCCGTGTGCGCCATAAACGATAGTGGGGTGAATCATGCGGCCAAAAAGATGTTTTGAAAACTACAAAGATAACCCATTCTTTGGCTTTGCAAGAATCCAAAGCGCGATACATATGGTCATTTTGAACTGTTTAGGCTGTAACTTTGCGCCGCTTTCGCCCTACATTTAAAGGGCCACCAAGATTCAGAAAATAGTCGACCTACACCCCCAAACACAGCATATGAAAACCGATCGTTTCCAACATCCTGATCATTACCTCATCGATGAATTGTTGACCGAGGAGCACCGGCTCATCCGCGACAGCGTGCGCGAGTGGGTCAAACGTGAATTGAGTCCGATTATAGAGGATTATGCACAGCGGGCGGAGTTTCCGCGCCACATACTGCGGGGACTTGGAGAAATTGGTGCTTTCGGTCCGTCGCTTCCTTCCGAATACGGATGTGGCGGCCTCGACCAGATCTCCTACGGACTCATCATGCAGGAGCTGGAGCGCTGCGATTCAGGCATTCGTTCCACCGCCTCGGTTCAGGGGTCCTTGGTGATGTTCCCCATTTATGCCTACGGCAGCGAGGAACAAAAACGCCGCTTTTTGCCCAAATTGGCCACCGGCGAACTCATGGGTTGCTTTGGGCTGACTGAACCTGATTTTGGATCGAATCCGGGTGGTATGACCACCAATTACCGCGATGCAGGCGATCATTTTGTGTTGAACGGTGCCAAAATGTGGATTTCCAATTCGCCTTTTGCGGATATCGCCATAGTTTGGGCCAAAAATGAGGAGGGCCGCATACATGGTCTGATTGTAGAGCGGGGTATGGAGGGGTTCACCACGCCTGAAACCCATAACAAATGGAGCTTAAGGGCATCCGCTACGGGCGAGTTGGTGTTTGATGAGGTGAAGGTGCCCAAGTCGAACCTCTTGCCAGGGGTATCCGGACTCAAAGGACCCATGAGTTGCCTCGATTCTGCGCGCTATGGTATTGCATGGGGTGCCGTGGGGGCGGCGATGGACTGCTACGATTCGGCCCTGAACTACGCCAAGGAGCGCATTCAATTCGATAAACCTATTGCGGCATTTCAGTTGACGCAGAAGAAGTTGGCGGAAATGGTGACCGAAATCACCAAAGCCCAACTCATGAATTGGCGATTGGGAGTCCTCAAAAATGAAGGCCGTGCCACAACCGCTCAAATTTCTATGGCCAAGCGCAACAACGTCGAGATTGCTCTGCGCATTGCCCGTGAGGCCCGACAGATCCATGGTGGAATGGGCATTACCGGTGAATACCCGATCATGCGGCACATGATGAATCTGGAGTCGGTGGTGACTTACGAGGGTACCCACGACATCCACCTGCTCATTACCGGCTGGACATCACCGGCATTGCCGCTTTCAGGTAGTCCATACTGTCGGTTCAACCCCGGAATTCGGTCGGTCGTTGAACTTCGTTGCACAGTTTTTGAATAGTCGTTGAACAATTGCGCAGGGTTTATACCATTCTGCCTATTTTCGCGCTACTAATCCCACACATGCTCGTAGCCCCTTCCTTATTGTCAGCCGATTTGGGTCACCTCGACCGCGACATCCGCCGCATGGAGTCGGCCGGCGCCGATTGGATGCACATCGACGTGATGGATGGGCAATTCGTGCCCAACATCAGTTTCGGCCTCCCCATCGTGAAGGCAGCCAGGGCGTCGACCAATGTCACCCTCGACGTGCACCTCATGATGGTGCAGCCCGAGCGGTATATCGAAAACTTCGCCCAGGCAGGAGCCGATGTGCTCACCATTCATGTTGAGGCGAGCCTTCACCTCCACAGGAGTTTATTGGCCATTCGTCAGGCTGGAATGAAGGCTGGCGTGGCGCTCAATCCCCATACCCCGGTTGCGCTTTTGGAGGATGTGTTGGACTGCTTCGATTTGGTGTGCATCATGTCGGTCAACCCCGGTTTCGGTGGACAAACATTCATCCATCAAACCCTGAAGAAAGTGACCTCCTTGGTGAGCATGAGGGAGGATGGCGCGCATGACTTCCTGATCGAAGTGGATGGGGGCGTTCGGCCCGAACAAGGCGCTGCGTTGCGTTCGGTGGGGGTGGATGTGGCCGTGGCCGGTCATGCCCTTTTTTCGGCTGAAGATCCGGCCGCAGTCGTTCGGGCCCTAAAAGGAGCGCGTGGAAGTAGATAAACACCCATATTCGGCGATACTTCTCATATTTTTTGGGATCATCCTGCTTCCCCTACTGGCAGCAGCCCAGGGGACAGGAACCTTTGTGTTGTCGGGTCGGGTAACCGACGCCGTGTCGGCGCCCATTCCAATGGCCAATGTATGGGTTCCCCGCCACAGCAGGGGTACGGTCAGCAATGAGCGCGGAG
>CAIVQI010000077.1 GCA_903908015.1 uncultured Bacteroidota bacterium | reverse complement strand
GTGGGTGGTCAAGCCGTGTTTGATGGTTTGGTGTATGGGCAGCAGTTTGCGCCTGATTTATCAGGAATCAACTGGACTTTTGTCTCTTCAAGCGCTGACACAAACATCTCCGTCGTTCCTGTAGGTTCAATTCCTCCACCCAGTTCGAATTATATTGTGTTAACACCCAATATTCAGGCATCAATATGGCCTAAACGCCTGAGCATTGCTGGTTTAACCGCTCAAAATAAGACCTACGATGGTGGAACATCAGTCAGCATTATAGGTAACCCTCAGTATGTTGGCCTTGTGACTGGAGAGACTTTTGCTCAACCCAACATTGGATCGTGGGCGTTCGAAAACAAAAGAGCGGGGATTCAAAAAGCGGTTCGCTCCATCACGCATTTCCCATCACCCTCAACCAATTATGTGGTAGATTCATTGGTGTTAAGGGCCGACATTGCCCCTGCGGTTTTAAACGTTCAATCGGCCGTGGCGCGAAGCAAAATATATGACCGAAGCACGGTGGCGGAGGTTGATTCTGTTCAGGTGGGTGGCATATTACTCAATGACACCGTTTTTTTGACCTCAAACGGCACATTTAATCAATTTCGGGCGGGCCAACAAATCCCCGTCACCTTAAATGTTCTACTTTCCGGACCAGATGGCGGAAACTACGAGGCAGTACCATTTACAGGTTTATTGGCTGATATCACTCCTAGAGAACTATTCATCGGTGGTCTCACTGTAGCAGAGAAGGAGTTCGACGGAACCCGTACAGCCACACTTCTGGGGGTTCCTCAGTTGCAGGGTATACTTCAAGGCGACGAAAACGATGTAGTTCTGGGGGGGCAACCCTCCGCTTTGTTCGCTACATCCGATACGGGTCGGAATATAGCGGTAACGGTGAGTGGGTATCAACTATCGGGGGTGGCCGCCGGAAGCTACAGTGTACAGCAACCAACAGGATTGCGGGGCAACATAGTTTTGTCGGTTTTGGCATCCTGGACGTTCCAGCCCACAAGAGGGACCCTGCAGCTGCCCCAAGCGAATGTAGGACAAGCGTCGTTATCGCTGGTTGGTTCTATGAGCACACCTTCCTGGTCGGGCGGGATGAACATCCAAAGTGGTTGTGGCAATGCAGGTACAACCAGTGCAGGCGATACAGCCTGGTCGATTGGCAACACAAACCCTGGTTTGGTGAATGAAAGCAGCGGAATTCAAATGATGCTGAGCAGTGTTCAATACCGAAACATCAAGATAACTTGGGAACAACGCTGGTCGGGCTCATCACCCAATACGGTGCGCTTACAATATACCATCGATAGTACACAGTGGGTGAACCTGCATCTCACGGACAGCAACACCAGTTATTGTCTTGGCAGGCTCGATAATGGTCGTTTCGAAACGGATTCAACTGTTGATAAATTCAGGCGAATTCAGGTCGATTTATCCCAAATCCCTCAACTTAACGAACAAGCTGTTTTGGGTTTTCGAATTGTGGCTGCACATTTTCGGAATACTGGAGGTTTTAGGCAGGTGATTAACCCGTCGTCAATGGCAAGCTCGGGGGCCTGGCGATTCGACAACATCAGAATTACAGGAAATCGTGCCACCCCTACGGTTTGGAACGGCCTTGCCTGGAGCCAGGGCCCACCCGACTCGGGTGTACATGCCATCGTTTCAGCCCCTCTGCGCATCACCCAAAATTTAAATGCCAACCGCCTGGAGATCGACAGTGGCGTCATTTTGAATGTTGACTCGGGTGCCGTATTGAAGATTCGGGGATCATGCATCAATAGAGGAATCTTGCATTTGGCCAATGGCCGAGCCATTTTAATGGACACTTATTCGGGCACAGGTTTGGTCAGAGGGGGGCCATTGGCTACATTAGAGTGGCAAGGAGCGACGGATGCAGGCACAGTATTGATGGATAGCCTATCGGGTAGAAACGGTCACACTTTAGAGAAACTAATACTGAACATGCGTGCACAAGGCCGGATTCGGCTTGGAAACAAGATGATCATCCATCGGTTCGTGGATCTGAACGGGGGCGTCATTCAAACGCAGGACAACCTCTGTCTTGGGTCCAGTTCTGATAGCCTCACTGCACAGATTAGAGGTGGCACCAATGGCTCGATTCAGGGTAAAGTGGAGACTGAACGGCATCTGACTTGGACGGGAACTGGTCATAGCGGATATCGATTTATGGGGAGTCCACACCGTTCAGCGATTCCCTTCAGTCAGGTTGATGGACTCCCTTCTGTTCCTCATGGCATCATACGCTTCAGTGAGCCACTGAATACTTATCTTTCGGTTCCCACCAGCAACAATCAATGGAATTCCGCCCAAGC